>JBPYFF010000476.1:0-10505 GCA_051984455.1 Acidimicrobiales bacterium
ATCCATCACGTGATCGACGTAGCCGGCGATGGCGGCCAGTAAGGCCCGGAGCGGTACCTTCAGGTCCCGCTGGGCCGGGGTCTCCAGCTCGCCCAGCAGCACCTCCGGGTTGGAGAACGTCTCTTGGAGGGCGGCGAGATCGGTCGGATCGAAGCCCCCCAGACGGTCTTCGAGGGCCGAGCCGCTTGAATCGAACGAGCCCGCGTAGGCGGTGAGCAGCTCCTCGAGGCGAGCCCGCACGTGCGGGCGGGAAAGAACCGCGTGATGAGTGATCTCATGGAGGCAGACCCACAAGCGGACGTCATTGACCGGCAAGCTCCAGTCCGTCGCGAAACCGTCGATCGTCGCCGGAACGAACAGCAGTTCGTCCGACGGCGGTCTCGGCACCGGCAGGTCGTACTGACCCATCGCCCTGATAGCCAGGTGTCCAACCATGGAACCGGCCTGCATTCCCAGCAGGAGGGGGGCCACGGCCTGGGGCAGATTGCCGAGCAGCTTGGCCATCGGATCGTCGCCCGACAGTTCCGTGACGTCCGGAGGCGCGGGCGGCTGCCCGAGCGACGACGCCAGCCGTTCCAGCAGTGGCTGCCAGGCCTCCAGCGTGCGCAGCGCCCAGTCAGAACGCGTCACAGCGGCAACGGAGAGCAAGCCTCCCGTCGCGGTGGTCGCCAGTCCCGTGGCTTCGCTGACATGAAGGTCGGCGACGCGAACGAGCTCCTCCAGTTGCACCCGGGCAATGGGGTCAGGATTGTCCTCCGGCTCACCCTCGGCCGCGGTCCACTGCGCCAGCTGACGGGCGATTTCCCAGTTGAGAGGACCTTGCGAGGTGAGCAGGCGAGCCAGGTTGCGGAGCAGGTCCTCCAGGGGACCACCACCGCCAAGTGGACCGGGCTGGCTCATAAGGGCATGGTAGGGCGGTGAGCACGATACTCGTCACCGGTGCGTCCGGCTTCCTCGGTCGCCGGGTGGTCAGCCTCCTGGCCGGCCAGGCCCCGGGGGCCCGGGTGATCGGTATCGACCTTGTGCCGCCCACCCTCGATGTCGACGCCGGGACCGGACCCGCTGCGGCCGAATATCAGGTGCTCGACCTCGCTCGTGGTCCACGTGAACGGCTCCTGGCCGCGTTCGATGGAGCGGACACCGTCCTCCATCTGGCCTGGTCCCACGCCGAGCCGGGAGCGGGGGCGTCACCGAACCTCGACTCCCTTCGCCGGGTGCTGGAGGTCGCTGATCAGGCAGGCATCCGGGCACTCGTCCACCTCTCCAGCGCGACCGTCTACGGGGCCTGGCCCGACAACCCGGTCCCGCTTCCGGAGGACGCCGCGCTTCGGCCGAATCCCGGTTTCGGGTTTGCGGTGGAAAAGGCGGAGGCCGAGCGCATGATCGCTGAGTGGGCCGATGATCATCCCGCGGTGGTGGTCGCTGTGCTCCGGCCGGCGGTCACCATCGGCACGGCCACGGTCGCCGGGTCGGCTGGCGCGGCCCTCAACCACGCCCTCGCCGGGACCCGAGGACCCCGTCCGGACGATGGCGGCCGGCCGCTGCAGTTCTTGCACGTCGACGACCTTGCCGCCGCAGTGGTGACGGCCCCGGAAAAGGGCCTGCGGGGCGTGTACAACGTCGCACCCGACGGCTGGATCACCGAGGACGATGCCAGGGCACTGGCTGGTGGCGTGGCCAGGTTCACCTTGCCCGGCCGGTTGGCCCGACTTCTCGCCATGGTCGGATGGGATCTGCTCCGAACCGGCACCCCGAAAGAAGCCCTCCCGTACTCGCTCCACCCGTGGGTTGTCGCCAACGACCGGCTGAAAGCGGCGGGGTGGGCGCCCGAGTACAGCAACGAGGAAGCGCTGGTCCAAAGCGACGAGCGTCTCCATTGGGCAGACCTGCCCCCCAGCCGCCGCCAGAACCTGACGCTGCTGGTCGCGAGCTTCGCCGCGATCGCAACGGCGGGGGCTGCGGCCGCAGGAGCGGCCGGCCTTCTGGCCAGAGCCCGGCGCGCTCGCCGGGCGCGGGTCACGACGACGGGTTGACGGGTCGCTCGATCAGCTGGGTGGACACGCTGTGCATTCGGTTGTTGTGCATGAAGCTGAGCGTGACCCAGTCACCGGGCCGGTGGTCGCCGAGGATGGCGACCAGGGAACCCATTGAGGTGATTCCCTGCCCATCGATCTGGGTGATGACGTCACTGACTTCGATGCCCGCCCTCGCGGCCGGGCTGTTGCTGTCGACCTGTTCCACGACGGCGCCTCCCGCGACACCCAGCTGGTTGGCGGTGGCCCCATCGATGTCCGAGCCCGAGATGCCGAGCCATACGTGGGTGACGCGATGGCCGGAGATCAGTTGATCGGCCGCGTCGCGTGCGATGTCTATCGGTGTGGCAAAACCCAGTCCCTGGGGCTCCTGGTCGTTGAGCGCCACGGCGGTGGTGATGCCGACCACGTCGCCGTCGGGGTCGATCAGAGCACCTCCACTGCTTCCCTCCGCGATGGGAGCATCGGTCTGAATCATGTCGAGCAGCTGAGGCCCGCTGGTCGCGTCGACTTGGCGCCCGAGGGCGCTCACGACACCGACGGTCACCGACGGACCACCGGCCAGCCCGAGGGGTGATCCGATCGCGATGGCCAGCTCTCCGACCTTGAGGTCACCAGCGGTGCCGAGGGTCGCGACTCGAGGGGTTGCTGGACCCTGCAGCTTGACCACCGCGATGTCGGTCTCGGCATCGGCACCGACCAGACGACACTTGACCCTGCGGCCATCGGATGTGACGGCCACGATCGAGGTCGCCCCTTCCACCACGTGGTTGTTGGTGAGCGCGTACCCGTCACTGCGGAAGATGACGCCCGAGCCCGTTCCCTTTCCCTGGTTGCCGTCGACGAGCAGTTCAACGATGGCCGGACGGACCTGATCGGCGATGGTGACGACATCGGCTTCTTTGGGATTCGAGGCGGGGGCGATCTCTGAGGTCACCTGATCGGCGACCCGCTCGATCGGCCGGACGACGGTCGTCGAGTGGTGGAAGGCGCCCAGCCAGATGGTGACGCCCGATGCCGCCGCCGCTCCGACCATCCCCGCGATGAGCGCCGCCGTCCACACCCGGCGGTCCGAGCGGCGGCCGAAGACCTTGGTCCTGGCCAGCGGTGGACTCGTCGACAACTCCGAGGGATGCCGCCAGAGGCGGTCGTCAGGGGGCAGCCAGGGGAAGAACGACTCGTCTTCCTCATGCCCGTCGAACGGATCCACTCGGGGGAGGTTACCGGCGCCATGCCGGATCCAAACGTCGGCCCCCGTGTCGTGCGGAGCACGGTTGGCCCTGGCGGCCGCCACGGGCTTTAGCATGACGGTGTGCGTCCTCCTACTGAGGGAAACGATTGGGTTGCGCTGACGGCGGAGCCTCTGGCCGTTGACCCGGCCATGGGCTGGGTGACGCTGCCCGGCTGCGGGGCCCAGGTCGTCTTCCGCGGTACGGTGCGGGACCATGCCGAAGGGCGGTCAGGCGTCTCCCGCATCGAGTACGAGGCGTACACCGAACAAGTCGAAGGTCGACTGGCGGACATCGCTCGCGAGGCGCGGGACCGGTGGCCCATGATTGGCCGGATTGCCCTGCTGCATCGCGTCGGAGAGCTGACCGTGGGGGAGACTTCGGTGCTGGTTGTGGTCTCGGCGCCGCATCGGGCCGAGGCATTTGAGGCCGCCCGCTGGTCCATCGACGTCTTGAAAGAAACCGTGCCCATCTGGAAGCGGGAGACCTGGGAGGGCGGCGCCGACTGGGGGACAGGCGCCCACGATCTGGCCGAAATCGCAGGTGTCGAGCCCGACCGCAGGGGGTGAGCGTGATCGTCGGCCTGGCTGCCCTGGCAGCTCTCCAGCTGAGCAACTTGCTTTACGTGGCGGCTGCGATCGTGGCCGCGATCGTTATCAGCGCCCTGATCGCCCTCCGGCACCGACGGCCCAAATCGCTCGAATCAGGGATCGAGTCGTTCAGCCGTGAGCTTCGGGCCCTCGCTCCTGAGGCGGACGGAGCCGAGGCACGGGGAAGGCCACCTCAACCCCGGATGACGAGCGTCGCCCCGCGCCCGAGGCGCCCGGCCGCGACGCGAGGAACGAGCCGCCGGCCCCACGGAGAGCACTATCGGAACCCGCCGCGGTCCTCGCTCGACGACGGTGAGCAGGGCACCTCGCCGGGGCCGCCCGGCTCGCTCGACCCCGGTGGGCCCGGCGGCGCAGAAAAGGAACCGACCCCAACGGATGGCTAGGGACCTCGCCATCGACCTTGGCACCGCCAATACCCTCGTCTACTCGCGCGGCCGGGGGATCGTGCTCAACGAGCCGACGGTCATCGCCCTGAACTCCCGGACTCAGGATGTGCTGGCCATGGGCCAGGAGGCCTGGCAGATGATCGGCCGTACCCCCGGCTACATCGTCGCAGTGAGACCGTTGCGCAAGGGCGCAATCACCGACTTCGACATCACCCAACGCATGATCCGGCTGCTGCTCCAGCGAGCCGGCGTGTCTCGGTTCAACCGTCCCCGGGTGCTCATCTGCGTGCCGTCCGCCATCACCGAGGTGGAACGCCGGGCCGTGGAAGAAGCCGCCAGAGGCGCCGGGGCGAACGGCGCCTACCTCATCGAGCAGCCCATGGCTGCTGCCATCGGAGCCGGCCTTCCCATTCACGAGCCGCTCGGCAACATGATCGTTGACGTCGGCGGTGGCACCACCGAGGTGGCGGTGATTTCTCTCGGCGGCATCGTGGCGCTGCAGGCAATTCGGGTGGGGAGCTTCGACGTGGATGCCTCCATCCAGACCTACGTTCGCCGGGAGTACGGAATCGCGATCGGCGAGCGCACCGCGGAGGAAATCAAGGTCGCCATCGGGTCGGCCTGGCCCATGCACGACGAGGTGAAGGCCGAGGTCCGGGGTCGCGACCTCATGACCGGTCTTCCGAAGACCGTGATCCTCTCCCCGGAGGAAGTCAGGGAGGCAACTGACGAGCAGGTCGGCGCCATCGTCGACTCGGTCGTGCGGTGCCTGGGGATGGCGCCCCCCGAGCTGGCTCAGGACTTGATCGCCCAGGGCATCCATCTGGTGGGCGGAGGCGGCATGCTCCGGGGGCTCGATCGACGGCTGGCCGAGGAGGCCGCGATCCCGGTCCAGCTCGTGGACGCCCCGCTGGAGTGCGTGGTGCTCGGAGCCGGCAAGTGCCTCGAGGCGTTCGAGTCGCTGAAGGTGATGTTCATGGGCGGCGGCCGCTAGCGCGGTCCACCAGCCGGATCTGTCCCGACCAGGTCGACGGCCGCCTGCCGGACCTGCCAGTCCCGGTCAGCGGTCGCCTGGCGCAGCGCCGCTTCCACATCCTGTCCGCCAAAGGGAGCCAGCGCCAGGACGGCCCGGCGCCGGACGGCGGGCTTGTCATTCATGCCCGCCAAGATGGCAGGAACCCCTCGCCCGTCGCCAATGGCCCCCAGCGCCGCCACCGCCGCCTCGCGACACAGAGGATCGCGGTGCCCGGTGGCCACCTGAGAAAGTGCGCTGACGGCTTGCCGGCCAGCCGCCAGGCCTCGCTCGCCCAGTGCAAAGCACGCTGCTTCCACCACGGAATACTCGTCATCGGCGAGGCGGCCCACCACGGCCTCGACGACGTCCTCCTCGCGGTCGTCGGGAAGCCCGACGCTCACCTCGCAGGCTCTTCGGCGGACGCGGGCGGAGTGGTCGGAAAGCCCGACCCTGACGTCGCGCACCGACAGCCGGCCCATCCGGTTGAGCGCCCCGAGGGCTGCCGCCCGCACCCCGGCGGCGCCGTCGGTCAGCCCCAGCCGGGCGGTGGTCTCTTTCCCGCGATGGCCGGCAACCGCGACGTCCCGCCGCCGCTGAATCTCGTCAGGTTCCTCCGGCCGGATCACGATCAAGCCGATGATCAGGAGGCGTTGAGCGCGTTCTGAATGGCGATGACGATCCCGGCCACCACTGCGGCGAGGATGGCGGCCACCAGGAGGCCGAGGATCACGCTGACGACGAGGAGCGCGACGCTGGACCGGAAGCGGCGCCCGAACCCGATGGGATCCGTCAGCCGCGGACCGCGAAACGGCCGGCGCATCGCCCGTGTGGTCGGACGCTCGCTCACCTGACCTCCCTGCGGAACTTCGCGGCCGACGACGTCGTTAGTGTGGGTGTCCAGACAAGAAGGGTGCGACGCCACAACGTGTCCACAATCGATCCGATGGTACAAGAACCCCCCGCAGCGGAAGAACAACCGACGGGAGGAGAGCCACCGCCAGCGGCAGCAGAAAAGTCCCGGCGCCGGCCCAGGTGGCTGGTCCCGATCGCGGTCGTGGCGGTGGTGCTCGGTATCGCCTACCTGGTGGCCCAGAATTACACCTCGAAGCTGTACGCGCTCGCCCCCGGCGGCACGCTGCCGGTACAGGGCGCCATCACGGTGAAGGCGCCGCCCAACCAGGTCCACAATCACAACGGTCGCATCCTCCTCGTCACCGTCTCTCTGCGCAGCGTCCAGCCGCTCACCTACGTCTTTGACCAACTGGACCCCAATGTGCAGGTGGTCAATCAGCGCGACCTCATCGGCAACTCCAAGCCAAGTCAGCAGGGTCAGGTCGACGCCGTCCAGATGGACACGTCAACCCAGACCGCAGCCGTCGTCGCCCTGCGGCGCCTCGGCTACACGGTCAACATCCAGAACCTCGGGACCCTCGTTACCGACGTCGAGGCCCACAGCCCCGCCGACGGTCGACTCGTTCCCGGCGACACCATCACCGCCATTGACGGCATTTCCACACCGACCAACGACGTCCTGCAGCGGGTCATCCGGAGCCACCAGCCCGGCCAGACGGTGACCCTGGCCGTCCGCCCCGCGACCGGGCCGGATCGCACCGAGACAGTCAAGCTGGGGCAGTCGCCGGCGTCCCTGGGGGCGCCTCATGCCTTCCTCGGCATCTCGACCGACACCAAGGAGCAGGCCAAGCTGCCGTTCGATGTCACCATCGACCCCGGCAACATCGGAGGGCCCTCGGCCGGATTGGCGTTCACCCTCGGAGTGCTCGACAAGTTGTCGACGAGCGACCTGACCGGTGGCCGGATCATCGCTGCCACCGGCACCATCAATCCTGACGGGAGCGTCGGCCCGATCGGCGGCATCGTGCAGAAGACGGCCGCGGTCCGCAAGGCGGGGGCGGTGGCGTTTCTCGTTCCTCCCAGCGAGTACGCACAGGCGGCGAAGCACGCCGGGAGCCATCTCCGCGTCATCAAGGTCGACAACCTCGACGACGCGTTGAACGCCCTCCGCAGCGTGGGTGGCAACCTTTCCGGCATCGCCCCGGCGTCGGTCCCGGCGGCGGCCTGAGGTGTCCCGCCGGCTGGGTCCCTGACGGACCCGCCACTGCGGTCCTACGCTCGGGGGATGGCCAGCGATGTCTCCCGTTTGAGTGCCGCCGAGGTGTCGTTATCTGCCGATCTGATCGCCCAGCGAGGCTTTGCTACGTCCCGGCGCGGCTTTGATCCCGATGAGGTCCGGTCCTTTCTGACTCAGGTCGCCAGGGAATTCCGGGCCCTGAGGCAGCGTGAGGCGGCGCTCGAGCAGGCCCTGCGAGAGGCGCAGTACCGGGCCGCCCATCCCACCTGGGACGAGAACACACTGATGTCTGCGGTGGGCGACGAGACCGCCAGCATCCTTCGCAGTGCCCACGCCGCCTCGGCCGACATCCGGGCACGGGCGGAAGAAAACGCCGCCCGCATCCTGAAGGAGGCTCACGACCAGGCGGAAGGGATGCGGGGAGACGCCCAAACGGTGCTGGGGGCGCGCACCGAGGAAGCTGAAGGGGCCGCCGCCCGAATTCGGGATGCGGCCGTCGCTGACGGGGAGCGCATCCGGGAAGCGGGCCTGCAGCAGGCGGAGGCGGTCCGCCAGCAGACGGACGCGGAGCTAAAGGCCGTGGTCGAGGCGGCCCAATCCACACGCGAGCGCATCCTGGGCGACCTGGCCCGTCGCCGCCGGGTAGCGGTCGTCCAGATCGAGCAGCTCCGGGCCGGCCGCGAGCGTCTGCTGGAGGCGTACCGGGTGGTCCGTCGCACGCTCGACGAGGTCAGCGACGAACTTCAACGGGCCGACGCCGAGGCCCGGGCAGCGGCCGAGGCAGTCGGCCGGCGACAAGCCGCACCACCGGAACAGGCGGTCGAAACCGTCGAGGACGTGCCGGCCCCCGCCGCTGCCGCCGGCGGGGCGGGATCGGTCAAGGACCTGTTTGCCCGGATCCGGGCCGACCAGCGGGAACCATCGACGCCGGAGGAGGCGGCCGCGCCTGAACCACAGGAAACGGGCGAGACTGCTGATACCAGCGACGGCACCACCCCGGCCTCCGATCCGGCCGGCGCAACCATTGCCGAAACCGGTCCGCAACCCGACGCCGAACCAGAGGAGCCGGCGGAGGCGGCGGAAGCCTCGGTCTCGAAGGCCGACGAGGCCATGCTGCAGCGGCGGGACGAGGCGATCGGCAGGATGGAGGCCAATCTGGCCAAGCGGTTGAAGCGGGTGCTCCAGGACGAGCAAAACGACCTGCTCGACCGCCTCCGCAATGTGAAGGGCAAGCCCGCCACCGACTCGATCCTTGCGGGCCGTGACGCTCACACGGCCCGCTTCGCCGAGGCCGGCCGACCGGTCCTCGAACAAGCTGCGAGGGTCGGCAGCACCTTCATGACCTCGCTGCGGGGGGAGGGTCCGTCCGGCGACGAGATCGCCGGATTGGACATCCTGACCGATGACCTGGCCAGCGCAGTCGCCGAGCCGTTACGGCGCCGGCTCAAGGAGGTCCTGGCCGAAGGGGCGGACGACGACCCGGCCGTGCTGGCCGAATCGATCGGCGGCGCCTATCGAGAGTGGAAGACGCAGCGGATCGAACAAGCCGCGGCCGACCATGTCGCCGGAGCCTTCGCGGCAGGTGCGTTCTCGGCCACGGGGGACGGTGCACGCCTGCGGTGGATCGTCGACGACGCCGACGGGCCGTGCCCCGACTGTGATGACAACGCATTGGCCGGAGCCGTGCCGAAAGGTGAGCCGTATCCGACCGGTCAGGCGCATCCCCCGGCGCATCCGGGTTGCCGCTGCCTGCTCGTCCCCGCTCCGGACTGACCGTAGCGGGCCAGCGGCCTCCAAGTCCTGCCTACCGGGGATGACATCCCACCGGTAGGCTTCGAACCGCCATGAAAGCACCGACCGACCTCCCGCGGCGACGCCGCCGGATCCGGGGGCGCATCTGGATCGTGGTCGGTGTAGTTCTTCTCGTCCTTTTGCTCACGTCGCTGCGAAGCCTGGCCGGTTTCTATACCGATTACCTGTGGTTCAAGGAACTCCACTTCACCAGCGTCTTCCGCGGCGTACTGGTCGTCCAGGTGGTATTGGCGCTGGTCTTCACCACCTTGTTCTTCGCCATCATGTTCGCCAGCCTGACGATCGCCGACCGGGTTGCCCCGAAGTTCCGGCCGGTCGGCCCCGAGGACGAGCTGGTGCAGCGCTACCGGGAGGCGGTAGGTCCCCACGCAGGCAAGGTCCGGGTGATCGTGTCATTGATCTTTGCCCTGTTCGCAGGGATCGGGACACGGTCGCAATGGAACAACTGGCTGCTCTTCGGCCACAGCGTGAGCTTCCATCAGACGGATCCGCAGTTCCACAAGGACATCAGCTTCTACGTCTTCCAGTTACCGTTTATCCGGTTCGTCGTCAACTGGCTGTTCGTTGCGCTCGTCATCACGCTCATCGTGACGATCGTGTTCCACTACCTGAACGGCGGCATCCGGCTGCAGTCGCCCGCCCAACGCACGACACCTCAGGTCAAGGCACATATCTCCGTGCTGCTCGGTGCCCTGGCCCTGGTCAAGGCGGTCGGGTACTGGTTCGATCGCTACAGCCTCACCCTGTCGACCAAGCACGTCGTCGACGGAGCCACCTACACCTCTGTTCATGCCGACCTGCCCGCCAAGACCCTCCTCATCGTGATCGCGGTCATCGCGGCCGGCTTGTTCATCTTCAACATCTACCAGAAGGGCTGGACACTCCCGATCATCGCGGTCGGGCTGTGGGGTCTGATCTGGATCCTGGTCGGCGGGATCTACCCGGCCTTCATTCAGGCGGTTCGAGTGGACCCGGCCGAAAACCAGAAAGAGCGGCCCTACATCCAGCGAAACATCACCGCCACCCAGACGGCGTTCGGGATCACGCCTGACAAAGTAGCGATCCATCCTTTTTCCGGGACGGCCACCCTGACCCCCGACGATGTGGCAAATCCAACCAACATGCAGACCCTCGAGAACATCCGTCTGCTGGACCCGAAGTTCATCAAGGACGCGTTCGTAAAACTGCAGGAGCTCCGGGGCTACTACCAGTTCAACGATCTCGATGTTGACCGGTACTCGCTCAATGGTCAGACCACGCAGACGCTGACGGCTGTGCGTGAGATCAGCGCGGGCCTCGCTCCGTCCGGATTCGTCAACCAGCACATGCA
>JBPYFF010000477.1:0-4343 GCA_051984455.1 Acidimicrobiales bacterium
TGAGCTCGGCCAGGTGATCCGCTTCGAGGCCTCGCCCGGGAACACGCTCGAGACCTACCTGCATGTTCAGAACGGACGCGGGGTGAACGGTGTGCTGGTGGAGCTGAGCGGAGGGAAACCAGAGCTGGCTCACGACGTCGCCGTGCACGTCGCCTTCGGCCGGCCTGCCTACCTGTCGCGCGACGAGGTGCCCCCAGAAGAGGTCGAGGCCGAACGAGCCAGCCTCGAGGCGGAGACCCGCAACCAGGGCAAGCCAGAAGCGGCCATTCCGAAGATCGTCGACGGCAAGCTCAACGGCTGGTTCAAGCGGGTGCCGGGCGGAGTGCTGCTTGAACAGCCCTACGCCAAGGATGACAAGCAGACGGTACGCCAGGTGCTCGGATCGGCCTCGATCGTCCGCTTCGCGCAGGTTCTGATCGGGCGCTAGGGCGGTGCCGAGCCCAGCCTCGCCCCCCTGGCATCGCGTGGTCCTCAAGCTCTCCGGAGAAGCGTTCGCCAGCGCGGCCGTAGACGAGACGATCGACGGCTCGGTCGTCGACCGCATCGCCAAGGAGATCGCCGAGGTCGGCCACGACCTCGGCACCGAGGTCGCAGTGCTCGTCGGTGGCGGCAACATCTGGCGGGGGGCCACCGGATCAGCCGTCGGCATGGACCGGGCGACGGCGGACTACATGGGGATGCTGGCGACCGTCATCAACGCCCTGGCCCTCCAGGATGCACTGGAGCGGCAGGGCCAGCCGACCCGGGTCCAGACGGCCATCCAGATGTCTCAGATCGCCGAGCCCTACATCCGCCGGCGGGCGATGCGGCACCTCGAGAAGGGACGGGTCGTGGTCTTTGCCGCCGGGATGGGCAATCCCTTCTTCACGACCGATACTCCGGCTGCTCTTCGGGCCATCGAGATCGAGGCGGATGTCCTGTTGAAGGGGACGCACGGCGAGGTGGGCGGCGTGTACACCCGGGATCCACGGGTGGACCCCTCGGCCGAACTGCTCGATGAGCTGTCGTACGACGAGTTCATCGCGGGCGAGTTCCGGGTCATGGATCTGACCGCGATCACCCTCTGCAAGGAGAACAAGCTGCCTGTGCTGGTCTTCGGCATCATGGCGCCCGGGAACCTGCGTCGCGCACTTCAGGGGGACCGGATCGGTACGCTGATCCGGTGATGGACGAGTCGCTGCTGGACGCCGAAATGGAGGACTGCCGCGAAAAGATGGGCAAGGCAGTCGCCCATACCCAGGCGGAGTTCGCCACTATCCGGACCGGGAGAGCGGCGCCGGCCCTGGTTGAGAAGCTCAAGGTGGAGTACTACGGAGCCGACGTGCCACTCCAGCAGCTGGCCGGCATCCAGGTTCCCGAGGCGAGGCTGATGGTGATCACGCCCTACGACAAGACCTCACTCAAGGCGGTCGAGAAGGCCATCCAGCACTCCGACCTCGGCATCAACCCCAACAACGACGGGACCGTGATCCGGTTGAGCTTCCCCCCCCTGACCCAGGAGCGCCGGAAAGAGATGGTGAAGCTCGTTCACCACAAGGCCGAGGAGGGGCGGGTGGCGATCCGGAATCTCCGAAGGACGGCCCGCAAGGACCTGGAGGCACTGGAAAAGGACGGTGACATCTCGTCGGACGAACTCGACCGTGCGGAAAAGGAACTGGAGAAGGTCACTCATGAGTACGTGGCCGAAGTCGACCGGATGCTCCAGCACAAGGAGCAGGAGCTGCTGATCGTTTGATCGGCGCCCACCACCGGGGCCGGAGCCGCGGTGGACCCCGGGCGGCTACGGTCGAGCCGCGACCGAACGGGCAGACGAGAGGAGGCTTTGTGGACGAGCGTAACGAGCAGGATGAGCGGCTCTCCCAACGGCCACCGGCAGAAGGGGTTCGGATCATTCGGGCGGAGGAGGCCCAGGCCGCGCTGGAGGCCGGTCAGGTGGCCGGCCGGCGGCCAGAGGACGCCCCCCGCTATGGAGACGTGCCGGCTCAGCCAGCCGGACCTCGTCCCGCCCACCGGTTCCCGCTCCCTGACTCGGTCGACCCTGCCTCGGCGGTGCCCCGGTCGCCGGTCCGCGCCGGCCCGAGCGACAGCGGTGAGCCGCCTGCCCCCGAGTGGCCTCCGGCGCCCGTCTCGCCCGCCGCCGCCGGCCAGCCTGAGGTGCCCCCCGGCGAGGAAGGGATCACGGTGCGACCGGGATCGGGGCCGGAGCTGCCTCACTGGACCGACCCGCCGACCGGCGAGGTCCCCCGGATCGTGCCCGAGGAATCGTCCGGCTCGAGTGAGGCAGACGACATGGCGGCGTGGCACGCTCTCGGGAGCAGGGGCCTGCGGTGGCGGGACGAGGCGTCCGACTGGGATGACATGGAGGATGTCGCCACCCTGGGTGGCGAGGAAACCCGCCTGGGTGCGCTGGACACCAACAAGAGCGAGCACTCCGACGTGTTTTCCTTCGACGAGCAGTTCGAGCGACTGGGCGAGCAACGGGCAGGGCCGTCAGGCCCCTACACCGGCTCCGTGGACTCGGCCACCGAAGCCACTTCTCAGCAGGCTCCGGCGCCGGCCGAGCCACCTGCCTATGAGGCCCCCGGCCCGACCCGGCCGTCCCGGGGCGGGGAGGGCCCGCCTCCGCCAACCGGGGAGGGGGAGCGGGATCTGCCGACCGCGTTTGGCGTCGGGATCGGCCTGCTGGTGCTTCTCTTCATCACCTATGCCATCGGCTCGACCGCCATGGTGGTGGTCGCAGCAATCGTGGTGACCGCCACCGCGCTCGAGCTGTACTACGTCATCCAGCGGCGAGGGTTCCGACCGGCCACCCTTCTCGGCGTCAGCGCCAGTCTGGGCGTCATGTTCGGCGCCTACTGGAAGGGTGAACAAGCACTGCCGCTGGTGCTGGTGCTCGTGTTCGGGGCCAGCATGCTCTGGTACATGCTCGAGGTGGTCCAGGCCAGGCCGGTGGTCAACATCGCGCTGACACTGATGGCCTTCATCTGGGTTGGGCTGCTGGGGTCGTACGCAGCTCTGTTGCTCCGCCCCCACCATGGCAAGAACCTGCTCCTGTTGCCGGTGCTCGCCACCGTGGCGGCCGACGTGGTCGCCTACGCCGCCGGCAGCACCCTGGGCTCGCGACCGCTTGCGCCCCGCATCAGCCCCGGCAAGACCTGGGAGGGAGTGTTCGTCGGTTTGCTCGGTTCGGTGCTGGTGTCCATCGCGGTCGGCAAGATCTTCCTCGACAACACCTGGACGCTGAAACACGCCCTCGTCCTCGGCGTCGTGGTCGGGGTGGTCGCTCCCCTCGGCGACCTGTGCGAGTCCATGGTGAAGCGGGATCTCCACCTGAAGGACTCGGGCGGGTCTCTTCCCGGCCATGGCGGTCTGCTTGACCGGTTTGACGGCCTGCTGTTTGTTCTGCCCGCGGCGTATTACCTGGTCCAGTACTTCAAAATGCACTAGTGGAGTCCAGTCCCACCACCGAGGCCCGGTGAGCGCCACCAGGACCGTCAGCCTGGTCGGCTCTACCGGCTCGATCGGGACGCAGGCCATCGACGTCATGCGGGCAGAGCCCGAGCGTTACCACGTCGTGGCGCTCGGGGCGGCTCGTTCGGTAGAGCAGCTGGCTGCCCAGGCCGCAACGCTGCGGCCCGAGTACGTGGCCATCGCCGACTCGTCGCTCGGGGCCCGCCTGGCCGAACTGGTGCCGAGCCGGACCACAGTCCTCGCCGGCCCCGACTCACTGGCCGAGATCGCGGCGTGTGCCGACGTGGCCGTCAATGCCGTGGTCGGGTTTGCCGGTTTGCCGGTGACACTCGCCGCTCTCCGCGCCGGCCGCAGGCTGGCCCTCGCCAACAAGGAGTCGCTCATTGCCGGCGGTCCGGTCGTCCAACGGGTGTGGAAATCGACCCCGGGAGCCGACATCGTCCCGGTCGATTCGGAGCACTGCGCCGTCCATCAGTGCCTTCAGGGCGCCTCCCGGGCGAGCGTCCGGCGAATCGTGCTCACCGCCAGCGGGGGGCCGTTTCGGGGTCGCACTCGGGCTGACCTCGCTGACATCACGGTTGACGACGCCCTTGCCCATCCCACCTGGCGGATGGGCCCGAAGATCACGGTTGACTCATCCACGCTCATGAACAAGGGCCTCGAGGTGATCGAGGCGCACGAGTTGTTCGGGCTCGAGTATGACCGCATTGACGTGATCGTCCACCCTCAGTCCGTCGTGCACTCCATGGTGGAGACGAGCGACGGAGCGACCTTGGCCCAGCTGTCGCTTCCTGACATGCGCCTGCCCATCGGCTACGCGCTGTCCTATCCCGACCGGCTGGGCACGCCCTTTGGCGCCATTGACTGGGCCA
>JBPYFF010000478.1:0-4078 GCA_051984455.1 Acidimicrobiales bacterium
TCGACGTAGCTGCCCGCACGGGCGTCGCAGTGAAACCCATGGCCGGCGCCCGGGTATCGAACCGCGGCAAAGTCGACGTTGGCCGACGCGGTGAGGGCAGCCCGAAGCTGTTCCACATCCTCCACCGGGATCGACTGGTCTTCGTCACCGAACAGTCCGAGCCACGGGGTCTTGAGCGCACCGGCCTCGTCAATGAGCGGCGGGAACTGCGGGAACCGGCCGCTGACGATCCCGCCGCCATAGAACCCGACCGCGGCGCCAAGTGACCGGCGGACGGCCGCGAGGAACGTCACCCGGCCGCCCCAGCAGAACCCGACCGTTCCGATCGCGGGATTGTCGAAGCCCTGCCGGTGGACGACGTCCAGGGTGGCATCCAGGTCCCGCAGCACTCCGTCGTCATCCAGACCCTGGAAGAGGGGCATGACTTTCGAGAAGTCGTCGTACGGCGCGACCGGGTCGGGACCGGCCCGGTGGAAGAGAGCCGGCGCGAAGGCGGACCATCCTTCCGCGGCCAGCCGGTCGGTGACCTCCATGATGTGGTCGTTGACCCCGAACGCCTCCTGGATGACGATCACCGCGCCCCGGGCGTGGCCACCGGGGTCGGCCTGGTAGATGCGCATCGGGCCATCAGGGGTGCTGGTCTCGGTCCACGTCATGAGCGGGATCCTATGACCCACCGTGTCATGAGCGGGATCCTAGAAGCCGCCCCGGCCGGGCGCCGTCGACGTCCTTGCCATCCAGCCGGGTCGGGACGCCGTTAACCCAGGTCGCGTGCACGCCACGGCTGTGGGCGACGAGCCGGTCGGCCCCGGCGGGAAAATCCCAGACCCGCTCGATCCCCTCGACACCGACGGCGTCGGCGTCAAAGGCAACCAGGTCGGCCGCGAGTCCGGGCGCGATGCGGCCCCGCTCATCCAGGCGGAACACCTTGGCAACGTGGCCAGTGAGCCGGTGGACGGCCTGCTCGAGGGTGAGCACACCGGTGTCTCGAACCCAGTGCTCGAGGAGGTAGGTCGAGAAGCAGGCGTCGCACAGCTGGCTGGCATGGGCGCCCGCATCCGACAAGCCGAGAACGGCCCGGTCGTCGAGAAGCAGGCGGCCCAACTCGGCCTCGTCGTCATTGGCCAGCACGACCAGGAACCGGGTCCGGAGGTCTTCGCCGAGGGCCAGGTCCACCATGACGTCGAAGGGATCGACCCCTCGCAGCGCGGCTAGCTCGGCAAGGGACGGGCCATTGCGCAGCCCGGGATAGCGGTCGGTCTCCTGGACCGTGGTCTTCTCCCAGTGGCGGTTGGCCACCTGCGGCCGCGCCCGGTCCCGCCAGGCGGGATCGGCGTACCGGCTGGCCCGCTCGTCATGCGGAAGGGCGAGGATCTCGGAAAAGGCGGGAGCCGTCCCGAAGGGGAAGGGATCGGCGAGGGTCACCTGCATCACCAGAGGCCGGCAGGCGATCTGAGGCCACACTTCTCCTTGCAGGGCAGCCTGCTGTTCGAGCACCTCGACTGCGGACCGCCGGCTGCTGGTGAGCAGAGCCGTCCAGGAGACGGGGCGTCCCGTCAGCGTCGCCAGCTCGGCCAGCTCGTTGATGTAGAAGTTCGGGCCGGGGGTGACCTGGATGACGCCCCGTCCCGCGTCTGCCAGGGCTCCCGCCAGTTCGAATACCTCTTCCCTGGTGGCCAGGCGGCTGGGAACCGGCCGGCCCCCGGCACCCGAGTGAGTGGGTGACTGGGACGTGGCAAAGCCGGCCGCCCCGGCCTCAAGGGCGGCGGCGATGAGCGAGCGCATCTGACGGATCTCCTCGTCGGTGGCGGCCCGTTCGACCGCCTCCTCGCCGAGGACGTAGAGGCGTAGCGGGGTGTGGCCGATGAAGGCGCCCACGTTCAGCCGCTTCGGCAACCGGGCCAGCGTGTCGAGGTACTCAGGGAAGGTTTCGAACGTCCAGGGGATCCCTGCGATCAGGGCGTCGACCGACATCCCCTCCACGTTCTCCAGCGTCCTGGCGATCGTCTCGCGGTGCTCCGGCCGGGTCGGCGCGATACCAAACCCGCAATTGCCCATCACGACCGTCGTCACGCCGTGCCACGACGAGGGCGTGAGGTCAGGATCCCAGAGGACCTGGGCGTCATAGTGAGTGTGGATGTCGATGAAGCCGGGAGCCAGGATCAGCCCGTCGAGATCGATGACCTCCGCCTCGGCCGCGTTGGTCGCGCCCACCGCCACGAGACGACCGTCTTCGATGCCGACGTCGGCCACCCGGGCGGGGGCGCCGGTTCCGTCGACGACCCGCGCACCGCGAAGGATCTGCTGCATGGCGGCTCCTCTCTTTTCTCCCAGACTGACACAGACGTCAGCAGGGCGGTACGTTCGCCGTCATGGCAGACATCGGATTCGACGGCAGGGTCGCGATCATCACCGGTGCGGGCGGCGGCCTCGGCCGCGAGCACGCTTTGCTGCTGGCCGCCCGGGGCGCGCAGGTCGTCGTCAACGATCTCGGCGGCTCGGTCAGCGGCGAGGGGGGCAGCGCCGGTCCGGCTCACACCACCGCCAAGGAAATCGAAGACCTCGGCGGCGCGGCGGTCGCCGACACCAACAGCGTGGCGTCGCCTGAGGGTGGCGCGGCCATCGTCGATACGGCGATGCAGGCGTTCGGCCGGGTCGACATCGTCATCAACAACGCCGGCATCCTGCGTGACAAGACGTTTCAAAACATGACGCCGGAGTTGCTCGATCCCGTCATCGACGTTCACTTGAAAGGTGCCTTCAACGTCACCCGTCCGGCATGGATCCAGATGCGCGCTCAGAGCTACGGACGCATCATCAACACCTCGTCCAACGCCGGCATCCTCGGCAACTTCGGACAGTCCAACTACGGCTCGGCCAAGATGGGTCTGGTCGGCTTGACGCGAGTCCTCGCGGCGGAAGGCGCCAAGTACAACATCAAGGCAAACGCCATCGCGCCGGTAGCCAAGACCCGTATGACCGAGGACCTGCTCGGCGCCATGGCCGACAACCTCGACCCCGCCCTCGTCTCACCCATCGCGGCGTGGCTGGCGCACGAAGACTGCCCGGTGACCGGTGAGGTCTACAGCGCAGCCGGTGGACGAATCGCCCGGTTCTTCATCGGGTTGACCGACGGCTACTACAACCCGAAGCTCACGGTCGAGGATGTGCGGGACCACTTCGAACAGATCCGCAGCGACGACAGCTACATCATCCCCACTGGGCTGAATGACGAGTTCGCCCAGCTGATGAAGCACTTCCGGGGTTAGTCCTACTGGAGCCTGACGCGCTCGCGCACGCTCCAGGTCCGTCCATCGCCCACCATGACCCAAACGTCGCCGGCCCGGCAGTCGATCGGAAGGGCCGCGGCGATGGCGCCCTCGAGCGAATCCAGCTCGACCCCGTCGGTCGCATGGCCGACCGTCAGATGAGGCACGACCTCATCGAACTCGTCGTCGTAGGGCAAGGTTCCGAATCGGTCGGACAGCATGGTGGTGAGCTTGATGAACGGCTCCGCCGGGTCGGGCGCAAGCCAGAGCACACCGCGGCCGAACCAGCGGACGCGGGTGAGCCGGAACTCGAAGGCGGTGGTCGAGCTCAGCACGTCCGCCAGCTCGGCCAGATTGCCATCATCGATCTCATCGGGAGGCAACCAGGGAACGATGAGGGTGATATGGGCGGGGACGCCCGCCGCTGCCACGGGGTCGTATTCCTGCCGGTAGCGCTCGACCACGGGTTCGGCATCGGGTACCGGGATGATGATGGCGCTCTGACGCTGCCCGCTACTTGTCCCCGCGCTCACGGCCGCCAGTTTGCCAGCCGGTTGGCGTGCGGACGGTGACACCGCCTCACCGCATCGTGCCACCGAGGCATCGGCCGCAACATCATAATACATACAATAATCAAACAGCTAGGACGCGCCAAAGACCTCGCCCAGCTCGGCCGGCACGACCGCTTCCAACTGGTCGTAGGTGCAGCTCTGAGGGTCCCGGTCGGGCCGCCAACGGCGGAACTGGGCGGTGTGGCGGAGCCGGGATCCCTGCAGGTGCTCGTAGGCAGCCTCGACGACGAGGTCGGG
>JBPYFF010000479.1:0-3890 GCA_051984455.1 Acidimicrobiales bacterium
ACGCTCACCGCGTGCACCGTGCCCCGACCGCTGGCCGGTCGCCACTCCAGTTGGGGTTCCAGGCAGCGGGGGCAGACCTCGCGTGGGTAGAAGATCGGCTCATCGCACGGGCGGCACCATTGCAGGAGAAATTCCCGCCGCCGGGTGGCGTCCCAGAAGGGCTCGGTGAGCGGCGTGACGGGCGGCTCCATTCGCCGAGCCGGCATGTCAGCTGACCCGCGTGACCCGGGTGATCCGGGGCTCATCGCGCCTCCTCCGTGCCGAGCACCACCGTCGACATGCGCGACAGCACGCCGCCCGAACCGTGGGCCACGGCGACACACGAGTTGGGTATCTGGCGGGCGCCGCATTCGCCTCGCAGCTGGCGGACCGCTTCGACTATCAGGAAGATGCCGTACATCCCGGGATGGGTGTAGGACAGGCCACCGCCGTTGGTATTGGTTGGAAGCGAGCCGGACGGCCCGATCTTGCCGTCCTCGACAAAGGGACCGCCCTCGCCCTTTGCGCAGAAACCAAGGTCTTCAAAGTGCAACAGCTGGGTGATTGTGAACGAGTCGTAGCCCATGAGCAGGTTCACGTCGCCTGCCTTGATCCCTGCCATCCCGAACGCCCTCGGTCCCGACACGCCGCCGGCCGTCGTGGTCAGATCAGGCATCTGGCTGATCATCTGGTGGTCATGACAGGTGGCCGTGCCGAGCACGTACACCGGCGGCTTGCGCAGACCGCGTGCCCGCTCGGCGCTCGTCATCACGAACGCACCCGCCCCGTCCGTGACCAGGCAACAGTCGAGTCGGTGCAGCGGCGAAGCCTCCATGGGCGAGGCGAGCACGTCATCGATAGTGATGGGATCCTGGAACCGCGCTCTCGGGTTCATCGTCGCCCACTGCCTCGTGCTCACCGCGATCTGGGCCAGTTGCTCCGCGGTGGTGCCATAGACGGCCATGTGCCGGCTGGCCGCCAGGGCGTAGGCGCCCATGGGCTGGCGCAACCCGTAGGGAAGCTCCCACTCCTGCATGGGGTTGGGTCCCGGGATATGCCAGCGGCGCCGCCCCGGCCCGCCTTCGATACCTCGCCGGTTCCGATCGCTTCGCGGTGTGCTCGCGTACACGCTGACCACCACGTCGGCCAACCCGAACGCAATGGCGGCCGCGGCGTGCTCAACGAAGACCTCGAAGCTCGATCCGCCGGTCATGGTGGAATCGGTGAACGTGGGTCGGATGCCCAGGAACTCGGCCAGGCTGACCGAGCCCATGCCCATCGCGCCGGCGTAACAGAGCCCGTCGACCTCGGCGAGCGACAGACCCGCGTCCTCGAGGGCCTCCTTGATCATCGACGCTTCAAGAGCCCGACCGGTCAGCTCGAGCTCACCGGTGGGAGAAGCGGCGTCTGCCACCCCGACGAACGCCGCCTGACCTCGTAAGCCGTTCGTCATGCCCGTGCGCCGGTGATGCGGGGTTGCTGGTAGGCCTGAGCCACCAAACCGGGAACGACGTCGCCGAGCTTCTCGGGCTGCCACCGGCCACCCTTGTCCTTGGCCGGCCCGCGCCGCCACCCTTCGGCAACCCCGATCACGCTGCCGGCGACGTTGAACACCTGGCCGGTGATCGCCCGGGACTCGGTGCTGCCCAGCCAGACCACGAGCGGGGCGATGTTGTCCGGGCTGCGGGGATCGAACTCGCCTTCGGCCGGCGCCGCCATGGCGCCCGGCCGCAGGTTCTCGGTCATCCGGGTGCGGGCACCGGGCGCAATGGCGTTCACCGTGATGCCATAGCGCTCCCGTTCCCTCGAGGCGATGATGGTCAACGACGCGATCCCCGCCTTCGCCGCCCCGTAGTTGCCCTGCCCCGGATTCCCGTACAGGCCGGAGCCTGAGCTGGTGTTGATGATGCGGGCGTCGTTGTCTTCGCCCGCCTTGGCCCGCTCCCGCCAATAGGCCGACGCCCAGCGCATCATGCAGAACGTCCCTTTGAGATGGACCTTGATGACCGCGTCCCACTCCTCTTCGCTCATGTTGAAGATCATGCGGTCCCGAAGAATGCCGGCGTTGTTGACCAACACGTCGAGCCGCCCAAAGTGGTCGATGGCCGCCTCCACGACCCGCCGCGATCCATGCCATGAGGAGATATCCTCGGCGTTGGCCACGGCGTCACCGCCGACGGCGCGGATCTCCTCGACCACCGAGTCAGCGACGTCGCTGCGCGGCTCCGTCCCGTCGACATTGGCGCCGAGGTCGTTGACGACGACCTTCGCGCCGCAACCGGCGAACTCGAGCGCCTCCCCCCGCCCGATGCCGCGGCCGGCGCCGGTCACGATGACCACTCGTCCTTCACACAGCCTGCTCATGTCTCGTTCCCTCCCGTGGAGGGTTCCTTGGGCAATCCGAGGACCCGTTCACCGATGATGTTGCGCTGTATCTGACTGGTGCCGGAGAAGATGGTGCCGGCTCTCGATCCGATGAACGTGCTCTGCCACCGGGCCAGGGGGTAGCCGTCGCGGTTGCCATCCACGCCGGTCAACATCCCGTCGGCACCCAGCACACCGATCCCGATCTCGCCCAGTCGCTTGTGGTACTCGGACCAGAAGAGTTTGGCCACGCTGGCGCCCGGTCCGGGCTCACGCTGGGCCACGAGGGTCGACAGGAGCCGCAGGCCCTGATAACGCATGATCTCGACGTGAGTGAAGGCCCATGCCAGCTTCTGCCGCACGACGGGATCGTCGGTCCGACCGCGTTTGCGAGCCTCGTCGACCAGGTCCCAGAACTCCCGCTCGTACCGCAGATGCTGGGTGGTCGCCTGCCCGCCCCGTTCGTTGCCGAGCGTGGTCATGGCCACGCGCCAGCCGTTGTTCAGGCCGCCGATGACGTTGAACAATGGCGCCCGGGCGCCGGAGATGTACTCCTGACTGAAACCCGAGCCGCCGGTCGCCTGGCGCAGCGGTCGAATCTCGATGCCATTGTCCTTCATCGGCACCAGCACATAGGAGAGGCCCTGGTGCTTGGGCACATCGGGATCGGTGCGGCACACGACGAACAGCCAGTTGGCCAGGTGGGCGCCGGAGGTCCACACCTTTTGGCCGGTGATCACGATCTCTTCGCCGTCGACCACACCCCGCGTCTCCACGCCGGCCAGATCCGAGCCGTGATCGGGCTCGGAGAATCCCTGGCAATATCGGTCCTGTCCGCCGATGATCCGGGGCAGGAAATACGCCTTCTGCTCCTCCGTGCCGTGCACGATGATGGACGGCCCGACGAGCGACTCGCCCATGCCCCGGCTGACCCTCGGAACCCGGGCCCGGTGGAACTCCTCGTTGACGATCGCCATGTGCAGGCCACCGAGGCCACGGCCGCCGACCTCCTCGGGCCACTGGGGGCAGATGAGCCGGGCCGCCAGCAACCGCTCGCTCCACTGCCGGTAGGCGTCGGCGACTCGCCCCGACAGCCCGCCGCCGGCGAAGTACACGACCCGTTCGTCGAGATCCTCGAGTCCATCGAGCCGGTTGTCCTCGATCCATGCGCGCAGCTCGTCCCGGAAGACCTCGAGTTCCGGCCCAAGATCGAGATGCATCTCACCGACCCCCCCAGTGGATGATCAACTGGACAGAAGATAGCATCAGTTAGTTCGAGAGCCAAACCGTTAGGGGGACGATGAGCTTCGTGACACTGGGACGGTCGGGGCTGAAAGTCAGCCGGGCGTGCTTGGGCGCCATGAACTTCGGCACCGGCGTCGACGCTCCGTGCGACGAGGCCGAGGCCCGCCGCATCATCGACGCCTTCCTGGACGCCGGCCACAACTTCATCGACACCGCCAACGTCTACACCGGCGGCCAGTCGGAGGAGGTGGTAGGCCGAGCCGTGGCGTCCCGGCGCGACTCGGTCGTGATTGCGACCAAGG
>JBPYFF010000480.1:0-12535 GCA_051984455.1 Acidimicrobiales bacterium
AAAGCCGGTGATGCATGGCTTGAGCGCCGGCGGCGTCAAGGTCGGGCTGGGTCACCACCGCGATCACACCCGGGAGGCTCCGGGCGGCGGAAGCGTCGATGCTCTGGATGCGCGCATGAGGCGCGGCGCTCCGCAAGATGGCGACGTGGGCCAGCCCGGGGACGTCGTGATCGTCCACGTATTTGCCCCGCCCCGTCAACAGACGGGCGTCCTCGCGGCGGAGAATGCGTTCGCCGATCACCGGCCGGCAGCGGCTCCGCCGCCCAACAGGCTCACTGCTCTTGCCCCGCGCGTTCCGCAAGCTCCAGAACGGCTTGGACGATGCCGGCATAGCCGGTGCAACGGCACAGATTGCCGGCCAGGGCCTCCCGAATCTCGGGCTCGGTCGGTGACGGATTGCGGCCCAGCAGGTCGACCGCGGTCAGGACGATGCCCGGCGTGCAAAAGCCGCACTGCAGCCCGTGGTGCCGGCGAAGCGCCTCCTGGACCGGGTGGAGATCGTCGGGCGTCGCCAACGCCTCGATGGTGGTCACCGACCGGCCCTCGACCTGGACGGCAAGGACGAGGCAGGCTCGGACGACCTCGCCGTCGACCATGACCGTGCAAGCACCGCACGACCCCTCCTCGCAGCCAGCGTGGGTCCCCGTTAGCCCCAGCCTGCGGCGCAACGCCTCGAGCAGCGTCTCCCTGGCCTCAACCTCGATCTCCACGACGGCGCCGTTGACCTCGAGCTTCACCCGGTAGCGAGCGGTCATGCGGCGGCGGCCTCGTGGCGCCCGGCGTGGTGGAACGCCCGGCTCACGGCACGCGCCGCCAGTAGCCCGGCCAGTTCCGCCCGATCCCCGTCGCTAGCCGTGCATGCTCGCGTGGTATCGGCGGCCACGGCTCGCAACAGCGCATCGCTCACGCCTTTTTCCGCCATTGCTCCGATCACGCCGGCACGACCGATCACCTCGCTCAGCAGCAGCGGCGTCGAGCCGATGCCGCAGGCAGCCGCTCCCAGCCGGACGCACATCCCCGAGCTGTCGACGGCAACGGCGACGCCGACCCCTGCCACGGCAAAATCACCGGTCCGCGGCGCCCACTCGCAGAAGGCCGCGCCCTGCCGCTCCGCGGGTGAGGCAAACGCGGGCAGACGCACTTCGACGATGATCTCGTCGGGCGCCAAGGCGGTGGTGAGAAAGCCTTGAAAGAGCTCGAGGGCTGAGATGGAGCGGTCGCCACCCGCCCCCGTGACCAGAGCCGATCCGTCCAATGCGAGCAGGACGGCGGGCAGCTCGGCAACAGGATCAGCGTGGGCCAGCGAACCGCCGATCGTGCCCCGATTACGTATCGCCGGATATCCGATGAGGGGAGCGGCTGCAGCCAGCAACGGCGCTGACCGGGACACGAACGGGTCCAGTTCGAGACGGCGGTGCCGGACGAGGGCACCAACCCGGACGGTGGAGTCGACCGGGTCCACCGTGAAGCCCTCGAGTGCAAGGCGGTTGATGTCCACAAGCAGGGTCGGACGGGCCAGCCGCAGCGCCAGCAACGGCATCAGGCTCTGCCCACCGGCGATCACCTTGGCGCCCTCGTCGGTCGAAAGGGCGCGCACGCCTTCGGCGACGGAGGAGACGGCGACGTACTCGAATGGAGCCGGCTTCATGCCGCAACGCAGGGCCCGCCGTCCGGCTGGGCGGGAATCCACTCGCCGCCGCGCGCGCAGGCGACGGGCACGAGGCTACGGGCAGCGATCATCGTCTCGTAGCCGTCGCTGAGCTCGATCGAGCCCTCGTCGACCCTGAGCACGCTCACGTCGGCACTGCGCCCTGCACGTTGTCGAACCTATATCACCCGCTGGATGCGGCGAGCGGCCTCGCCATGACGCCTGACCATTTCATCCACACCGGGATGGGTGAGCTGACCATCTTCGACGACCGGTACGCCCGCGATCACCGTGTGCCGGGCCGAAACGGGGCCACATCGCAACCAGGCCTCGACCGGGTCGGTCAGCGCGCCGGCGAAGGCCAGGCCGGTGATCGGCCAGCACACCACATCGCCGGCCGCGCCAACCTGCAATGTTCCGAGTTCTCCGCCCCGGCCGAGGCAGGCGGCCGAACCCCGGGTGGCCATATCGAGCGCGTCCCTCGCCGTCATAGCGCCCGGGCCGCCTCGCTGCCGGCCGAGCAACAACGCCCCTCTGGCCTCCAGCCAGAGCGAGGCGTGATCGGTGGACGCCGACCCGTCGCATCCGAGGCCGACCGGCGATCCCGCCGCCCGCAGCTCGGCAACCGGAGCCAGGCCGCCTCCGCCGATCAGCATGTTGGACGAAGGGCAGTGAGCGACGCCGACGCGAGCCGCGCCCAGGCGGGTGATCTCGGCCGGGTTGGGGTAAATGCAGTGCGCCACCCAGGAGCGCCCGGTGGCCCACCCGAGCTCTTCGAACTGCTCGATCGTCCGTTTCCCGAAAGCCTCCTCGGCGTAGCGGTCCTCGTCGGGATCCTCGGCCAGGTGGGTGTGGAGCCGAACATCGAGCCTCTCGGCCAGCTCAGCCGTGCGCTGCATGAGCTCGGGCGTGACCGAGAAGGGCGAGCAGGGTGCGAGGCCCAGCCTGACCATCGCCCCCCAGGAGGGATCGTGGTGCTTGGCGACGAGTCGTTCGCTGTCGGCCAGGATTTCGTCCTCGTCCTCGACGACCGAGTCGGGCGGGAGTCCGCCGTCCTTCTGAGAAAGGCTCATCGAGCCGCGGGTCGGATGGAATCGGACCCCGAGCTCCTGGGCGGCGGTGATCTCGGCCGAGATGAGATCGCCCGCTCCCCGGGGATGGACATAAAGGTGATCAGACGAGGTCGTGCACCCGCCAAGAGCCAGCTCGGCCAAACCGACCCAGGTCGAGAGGTACACCGCCTCCTCGTCGATGGCCGCCCACAGGGGGTAGAGGGTCGTCAGCCACGAGAAGAGTGAGCCGTTGACGGCGGGCCGGTAGGCGCGGGTGAGGTTCTGGTAGATGTGGTGGTGGGTGTTGATGAGTCCCGGCGTGACCAGGCAGCCGTCCGCCCGGAGGACCCGGCGGGCGGAGGGGGGCGGGTCGGCCGGCCCCCCTACCGCTGCGACCAGGCCGGCCGAGATGGCCACCCAGCCGCTCGCAATCTCGGCGTCGTGGTCGTCCAGGGTCGCCACCAGTTCGGCGCCGGAAATGAGCAAATCGGCTTCGGCCCTCCCGGAGTCGGCCATGCCCGGATCTCCCGGTTACCCGCGCTGGGGGGCAAAACGGTTCACAACGATTCGCTCCACCACGCCGATCAGCTTGTAGAGCAGGACCGAATACAGGGTGACGAGCACAACCCGTGACCAGAGGCCGCTGTAATCCGAAAGGGCGCCAGACTGCAGCAGTTTGTACCCGAGACCTTTTCCTGTTGCCAGCCACTCGGCGAGCAGGGCGCCGACCAGTGAAAGCGGCGCCGCAATCCGCAGGGAGGCCATGAGGGCGGGCAGCGCGTTGGGCACCTGGACCTTCCACAGCGTGGCAAACGGCGAGGCGCCGTACGCCTGGCACAGGTCCATCGACTCCTGGGGCGTCCATCTGAGGGCAAGCGTCACGTTCACCAGCGTGGGAAAGAACGTGACGATGCCGGCGATCACGGTGATCGCCTTCAGGTCACGCCCGAAGATCAACACGATGAGCGGGGTCATGGCGACAAGAGGAACCGACCGGAGCACCATCGCCATCGGCATGAGCGCCCGCTCCGCCGGCCGCCAGAGATTGAAGGCGATGGCGCAAGCCACGGCAGCCACCGTTCCCGCGATCAGGCCCAGCCCGGCGTCGCGCAGCGTCGTGGCCGACTCGTGGCGGATCTGGTTTCGGTGGGCGGCAGCCTGGGATGAGGTCACCAGGTAGTGCCAGACGTCAACCGGCGTCTTCCCGACGAACGGCTTGACGTGGAAGATCTCGAGGAACAACCACCACGCGCCCAGCACGACTGCAATCGAGATGATGGCGGAGAGCAAGCCCTTCAACAGCCGCAGGCCCAGGCTGCGATGGGGCTTCCAACGGGCTCCGCCAGCCGGTCCCGCCCCAGGGGCGCCGGCCGCAACGCCGGCACCGGCCAGGGCATCGAGCGCCGTTTCCTGTGCGCCCGCATCAACGAGGGTCACGGCCGCCCGCCTGTCACCGCCGCCCGCACCCGCCCGCCTGTCACGGCCGCCCGCGCCCGCCCGCCACTCATCTGTTCCTCGGTGCCCACGGGGTCAGCAGCCTGGCGGCCAAGGCCGTCAGCGCGTAACCCACACCGGCGACGCCGGCGGCGACCAGCGCGATGCCCCAGGTTCGGGCGACGTCCAGCGCCTGCTCGGAATTGATCATGGCAACACCCAGGCCCTTGTCGGCACCCAGGTACTCGCCGATGATGGCCCCGAGCACGGCGGCGGGGGCGGCGATTCTCAACGCCGCGAAGAGGCTCGGGAGTGAGGCCCGGAGCCTGACCTTGGTCAGCTGTTTCGCCGGTCCCCCGCCGTAGGCGCGAACCATGTCAAGGCTGGTGATGTCGGCGCTGCGCAACCCGATGAGCATGCCGATCAACGTGGTGTAGAAGACCGCCAGCCCCGCCAGAACGACCCTCGGCGTATCGCCTCTGAACGCCAGGACGAGTATCGGTCCGATGGCGACGATCGGCAGGCAGTAGGAAACGACGCCCAGTTGGAGCAGCGGCCCTTCGAATACCTGACCGATCAAGATCAGCATGGCCAGTCCGATGGCAAGCAGGTTCCCCCAAAACCAACCCTTGACCGCAACGGTCACTGTGGCCCTGAGGTTCGGGCCGTAAAAGTGCCACCCATCCTTGATGATCTGGCGGATCACCGCGGTCGGGGTGGGAACGGCTTTGCCCGCGGAGAAGACCGTCGCCCCCAGGACCTGCCAGAGCACGATCAGGCCGCCGACCGCGATCACACTCGTCACCCAACCCGGGACCCGCCGGGGGCGCGGCCGCCGCTTGACCGATGTCTGGTCGCCGGCGGTCGCGGTGGTCACGGCTCGATCGCCCCGGTACGGCCGGCGTGCCCGAACAGCAGCTCACTGAACTGATCACAGAGCTCGTGAAAGTGCGCCGACCGCATCATTTCCGGCGTTCGCGGCCGGGGCAGGTCGATCGGGACGCGAGCCACGACCCGGCCCGGCCGGGGGCTCATGACCGCCACCACGTCAGCGAGAAAAACCGCCTCGGAGATCGAGTGGGTCACGAGCAGCGTCGTGGTAGCCCGCTCGGTCCAGATCCTTTGAAGCTCAAGGTTGAGCCGCTGACGGGTCATCTCGTCTAGTGCTCCGAACGGCTCATCGAGCAAGAGAATCCTGGGCTCGATGACCAGCGCCCGGGCGATGGCGACCCGCTGCCTCATACCACCCGACAGTTGGGCCGGCCGGGCTCGTTCGAAGCCCTCGAGCCCGACGAGTGAGATCAGGTCGGTGATGACCGAATCAGGCTTCTTGACGCCACTGACCTCGAGGGGAAGCCGGATGTTGGTCGTCACCGTACGCCATGGCAGGAGCGCCGGGTCTTGAAAGGCGATCCCGAGGTGGTGATTGCGACGCGCCGCCGACGGCGCCTCGCCGTGAACGAGGGCCTGACCCGCGGTAGGCGCTTCCAGGTCGGCCAGGATGCGCAGGATGGTCGACTTGCCACAGCCCGACGGGCCGAGCAGAGCCGCAAAAGCGCCAACGGGCGCGGCCAGATCCACCTGATCGAGGGCGACGATCAACGACCGGCCAACCCTGAACTCCTTGCGAAGACCGCGCAGCGCGATCCCACTGCCGTCGACAGGAGGCGCCTTGTCCCTGGCGGAACTGTCGAGCTGGCCGACCTGGCTGGAGGTCGCCAATCAGCTACCCGGGAGTCGGAGCGGTCTTGAGCTCAGGATGTTCCTTGTACACCTCCTCGATGACCGACAAGTCGAAGAGCTTGTCGGAGGTGATGGTGATCCCGCCTACCGCAAGCGTGCTGATGCTCTTCTGCACCAGTTCGGGCGTGATGGTGAAGATCCCGTTCGCCATGGTGTCGGAGGTGAGCACAAGTTTGTTTTGGGCCCGTGACTCCAGCACCTGTTCGGCTTCGTTGAGGCCGAGGCTCGGTCCGTACCTGGTCACGGCAAGGTGAGGCCCGGCGGCAGGGTCGGCAATGCTGTCGTGCCACCCCTTGATGTCGGCCACCAGAACCGCCTTGACCTTGTCACGGTCCGACGTCAGCGAGCTCTTCCGGACGATGTAGGCCTCGGAAACCAGCGGGTAGTTGTAGTCCGCCAGGAGGAAGGTCGTCGTGTCGATGCCCTTGACCTTGAGCAGGTTGGGCTCGTTGGTGATGAACGAGAACCACCCGTCGACGGTGCCGGTCGTGAGCGGCGTCGGGTCGAACTGAACCGGCACCTCGGTGATCTTGCTCGGGTCGATGTTGTTTGCCTTGAGGAAGGACTTCCACACCGACTCGTTGGTGGACTGCACGCCGATCTTCTTGCCGATCATCTCCTGGGGATTGTGGATCGGCTTGGTGGCCAGGGACATAATGCAGAACGGGTTCTTCTGATACTGCGCCCCGATGGTGATGAGATCCGCTCCCTGGAGGATGGCAGGGCTGGTGATGTCAGGTGACGAGATGCCGACGAACGCCTTCCCTGAGGCGACAACCGCGTCCTGCTGGACGTTGGGCCCACCCGAGATCAGGTTGACGTTGCTGAACCCCTGCTCGATGTAGTAGCGCCGGGTGTCGGCCAGGTACTCGCCCGAGAACTCATCATTCTTGATCCACGACAGCTGATAGTCGAGGGTGCCGAAGTTGGCCCTGGCGGTGGTCGCCGAACCGCCGGCCGCGGTCGTCGCCGACGAAGACGGCTTACTGCTGCTGCCGCAGGCCGCCAGGAAGGCCGCCAGCCCTCCGGAGCCCGCCAGCGCGAGGCCCGCCGTGCCAGCCGCCCCCAGGCGCAGAAATCCTCTCCGGTCCAGCTCTTCTGTCACAACGCCCTCCCCGTCCCGGTCGACCGCCCATCGGGCGTCAACACTTTGTTGAACCTAGTTCCCCCGGCGCCAACGTGCGTTTCCAACCTGTTCGTCTTCCGTGAATGCTGTGTTTCCTGCCAGGGACCCTTATGATGCCACCTCACCCCCGGGCTTCGAGGTCGGTCTGACGTGGTCCCGCCCGGTGTCGAACGAACCACAGTCCGAACTGGTCGGCTCGTTGGAGTGAGCATCACGTTCAAGCCAGCGGCCATCCTCCTGTTGATGGAGAGGTCGTGCGGTCGGGCCAGCCGTAAAACGACGGTCATTGAGGTCGGGCAACTCTCGCGACGTCCTCCCGATCGATGACGTGGTTTGACCAGCCGGAGGTGCTCGGGCACTCTAGCGAATCCTCTCCTTCACGTTGACTGGAACAGACCAACGCCGGCCAACTCGTGGCGCGGCTCCGCTCGAACGGCGGCGGGCCCTTCAAAGCCGGGGGACACCGGGATCCGGTAAGCGCTAGTCGACAGCCCCAAGGACCAGCGGCAGGAGGGCCATGCGCGTGGCGACCCCATTGAAGGCCTCTTGCCAGAGGCGAGCATGGCGGGTCTCATCGACGTCGCTGGGCAGCTCGTCCATTCTGGGCAGCGAGTGCAGGATGATGGCGTCGGACCTCGCTTTCCTCCTCAGAAGGTCCGTTGTCACCTGATACTCCGGTGGGGTGAAGCCTCGCTCCTCGGTCGCCTCTTGCCGGGAGGTTGAGTAATCGGCCTGAACGACAGGTTCCATATAGACCACGTTGGCCTCGGCGATCGCGTCCTCCGTCGAGTCCCGAATGGTGTAACGGGTGTTGCGCTGTTCGAGTTCTGCCAGGAACTCCTTCGTGGGCGACATCTCCTCCGGCGAAACCAGCTGCAGGCTGATGTCGAACTGAGAGGCGGCGTAGCCAATCGAGTGCATCGTCCGCATACGCATGTCCCCGACGCACAAGATGTTCAGGCCGTCCAGGGTCCCTAGTTCCTTCCAGATGGTGTACAGGTCGGTCAGGACTTGAGTTGGATGCTCCCCCCACCCGTCACCGCAGTTCAGCACTGGAACCGACGCCCACCGCGCCGCGTCATGAGAAGCGCCTTGCTGGAAGTGACGCAGGGCGATTACGTCGCCGTAGTTCTCCAGCATGTGGACGGTGTCCTTGAGGGATTCTTGGTAGAAGTCACCAGCCCGGGTCATTTTGGCGTCGGCGAACCCGGTCGCGTGCCCACCGAGCCGGTGCATCGCCGCCTCGGTCGCCAGGCGGGTACGGGTAGAGGGCTGGTAGAAAGCGACCACCAGGGTCTTGTCGGCCAGCAAGTCGGTGTTGCGACGTCGGCGGGCGATCACGCTCATCTCGTCTGCGATCCCGAAGACGTGGAAAAACTCAGCCCTCTCCCAGTCGTTCAGCGACAAGATGTCCCGTCCGGCAAAGCTTCTCACTGTGGGTCCTTTCCATCCTCACGGGATGATGCTCGTCCCGGCCAATCCGCGGACCGCCTGGGGCAGGTGAGGGGGGTCGCAGATGACGGCCTTCCTCCCGGTGGCCTCCACGAACTCCACCGATGCCAGGATCTTTGGCAACATGCTGCCCTCCTCGAACTCCCCTTCCTCCGCGTATTTGACGGCGTCAGCGATCGTGAGCTGTGCGACCGGCTTCTCTGCAGCGGTACGGAACCCAAGCCGGACCCGGTCAACCGCGGTCGAAATGATCATCAAGTCGGCGTCGAGTTGCCGCGCCAGAAGGCTGGAGGCATAGTCCTTGTCGACCACGGCGTCGACCGCCCTCAAGGCGCCGAGGTCGTCTTCGGCGACCGGGATACCTCCTCCACCGACGGCTACGACCACGAAACCCGCGTCGACCAGCTGTCGGATTGCCGGCAACTCGACGATGTGGAGGGGGCGAGGGGACGGCACCACGCGCCGCCAGCCGCCTTGCCGATCGGCCGCGACCGTCCAACCGTCCACCTTTTGGCGATGAAGGGCGGTCCCCTCATCGAGGACCGAACCGATCGGCTTGGTTGGACGAGCGAAGGCCTTATCATCCGGGTCGACCACTACCTGCGTCACGACCGTGACCACGTCGCAGTGCACCCGGTGGCGCGCCTGCACGGTACGCATGGCCTCCTGGATCTGAAAGCCGATCGCTCCCTGGGTGTCGGCGATGCACGAGGACAGGGGCACCTCGTGGAGCTCATTGCGGGCGAGCTCCGAGCGGCGCAGGATGAAGCCGACCTGGGGGCCGTTGCCGTGAGTGATCACGATCTGATGGCCAGCATCAGCCACCTGAGCGATGGATCGACAGGTTTCAAGCAGACAGTCATACTGATCCTCGACCGTCTGGTGGGCCCGGTCCTTGATGAGCGAATTCCCCCCGATCGCGATCACTACTCGCACCGCCCCTTCCGTGGCCCTCGTCCGCGACAAGATCATCGACTAGCCGTCTGTCAACTAGTGTCCCTCATGAGCTGGCGATCCTGCTGCGCGAGGTGGAGCACCTGGATCCCCTCGCTTTGCTCGATATAGCGCACGAACCGGTACTTGTCCTCGAAGCCGTCCGTCTGTCTCGGTGGCACGCGGGCGTGGCCTTGCTCCGTCCGAACGTCGATGAACCGGCAAGTCGGTTGGCTGAAGGCCAGGTCGAGCTCCCGGTCCAGCTCCCGGAAGGTCTCGACTGTGGCTGAATACGGGACGCCGGCGGCCTTGGCCAGCGCGGCCAGGTCAGCGGTCCGGGCCGCAGCCGTAGGCCGAGGACCCCTGGATGCCCAACCGATCGACTCGTAGGCGCCGTTGTTGACGACAAAGACGACGAGGTTGTCGGGCGCTTCCTGGCCCATCAGCACGAGCTGGCCGAGCTCCATGAGGACCGAGCCATCACCGTCAAGGCCGAGAATCTGTCGGTGGGGAAGGGAGAGAGCGAGGCCCACGGCGAGTCCGATGACGTCGCCCATCTGCCCGAGGTGGGCAGACCGGTGATGCTCCTTGGAATGATGGGCCCATTCGAAGGACACAGCGCCGATGTACGTGGACATGACAAGGGCGTCGTCGGGAACCCTCGCAGCCAGGCGGGCCAGCCACTCGAACCGATCGAGCGCCATCAGTTGCTCCAGACACAGTCACCGGAGACGAGGACCGCCGCCGGATGGAGCTGGGCCTCCGCCGTACGATGGGCACGCACGAGTGCCGAGCGGAGGTCCAAGGGCTGCCGGACGATCTGGTAGGGGATCCGAAGAGCGGCGAGCAGTGGCTCGACGACGATGCCGTGGGGGATCCCCCAATGCTCGGTCTCACCGAGATCGCCGCGGTAAGGCATGACCAGAAGGACCGGAATACCGGTGCCCAAGGAGATCCGGGCGATGTACTCGGCCGCAACGCGGAGACCGGAGTTCTCCATCACCAGTGCGCTCTTCTTGCCTCCAAGCCAGGCGCCAGCGCAGACGGAAAACCCCACGCCTTCATTGCATACCGGCACGTACCGGATGTCGGGGTCGTCTTCCACGAGCTCGTGGAGATCGCGGAGCCATCCGTCAGGTAACCCGGAAAGGAAGTTGATGCCGGCTTGCTTGAGTCCCGCCAGGGCCTCCTGAGCAGCCTCCTGAAGCATCTTCCCTCCTCGATCTGCACGCCGTTTGACAAAGTGTTGAAGCGGTATCACACTAAGCCGCCTTGACGGTGTGGAAGGCCCCGGCTCGACCAGGACGATGCTGAGAGCCGATCTCCTGGGGAGCAAGACGGGGACGGCCCTCGGTGACGACTGGGTACGAAGCGCCTGCATCATCTGCCTGAACCGCTGCGGCATTCTCGCTCACATCGATGAGGATGGCACCGTCGACAAAATCCAGGGCGACCCCGACAATCCCCACAATCACGGAAAGACGTGCGCCAAGGGTGACTCTGGCATGGAGGGCTTGCTCGATCCGAACCGGATCACCCGCCCCCTGCGGCGCACCAACCCCGAGAAGGGCATTGGCATCGACCCCGAGTGGGCTGAGATCAGCTGGGACGAGGCGCTTGACGAAATCGCCGCCCGGCTGAAGGACATCCGGGACGACAACCCCCAGCGGCTCCTTTTTTCGACCTTCGACGCCTACCACCTGCGCGGACCGCTCCTCGGCGCCTACGTCAACGGATTCGGAGCTCCCGGCTACTCGACCTGGTCCGCCCAGATCTTCTGCGGCAACAACGTCCACGGCATCTGCTACATGAACATGAACTCGTTCGAAGGGGTGCCCGACCCGATCTACTCGAAATACATCATGTTGTTCGGCTCCCAGTTCGGCTCGGTCGTGCACTACGACACGATGCATGCTGCCCGGGAGCTGGCCGGGCGCCGACCAGGAGACGTCCACGTAGTCGCCGTGGATCCGGCGTGCAGTGCGGCAGCCTCCAGAGCCGAAGAGTGGGTGCCGATCAGACCGGGCACGGACGCGGCCTTGATCCTCGGCATCGTCAACCAGCTCGTCAACGAACTTCGGATATACGACGCGCCCTTCCTGCGTCGTTTTACCAATGGGCCGTACCTGGTGGGGCCGGACCTTCTCTACCTGCGCGAGCCAGGCACCGGCAAGCCACTGGTGTGGGACGGCAGAGACCGGACGGCGAAGCCGTTCGACGCGGATGTCGGCGAATATGCGCTGGAAGGCGAGTACCGCGTCGGCGGGATGGAGGCCCGGACCGCGTTTCAGACCCTCAAGGATCACGTCCGCAAGTACACGCCGGAGTATGTCGAGGAGATCACCACAGTGCCGGCGGGGTCAGTGGTGCGCCTCGCCCGCGAGTATGGCGAGAGTTCGCGGGTGGGCGACACCATCGAGATCGATGGCGTGGAGCTTCCATACCGGCCGGCCAGCGTCGTGTGGTATCGCGGGTTGTCGGCGCACAAGCACGCCATGCTCGCCGGTATGGCGGTGATCCTCCTGCCCACCTTGATGGGGGCGCTGGACGTCCCCGGAGGTTTGCTGTCCGACCCCTACGGGCTCAAAGGAAAGACGCCGAGCCGCGAGTACCAGTGCGCGGAAAGCCCCGAGGGCCTGATCGCCCAGGGTTACATCGGCGGGGGTCGGGTCGGTGGCATGTACCCGCCGCGCAAGGTGCGAGCACCCGAGACGCCGGAGATGTTCGAGTTGCTGCCCGTCGGGCCCTACGGAGCAGTCTTCTACCTGCTGGCCTCGGAAAAGGAGGATGCCTACAAACCTCCTCCCTGGCCAAAGATGTTGTTCCAGTACCATTCCAACCTGGTGAAGACGTCCGGGCCGCCGGAGGTCATGGAGCGCTTCGTGCGCCGCATCCCGTTCATGGTCTCGGTGACACGGCAGTTCGAGGAAACGACCGAGTTCGCCGATATCGTCCTTCCCGACCTGCACTACCTGGAAAGACTGGCCCCATTCGTCTACCAGCACTACGCGTCGGGGGACAGCCCGCTTGCCGCCTATGGAGCCAAGCCGGTGGTCGCCGCGCCCTTTGAGGGCCCCCTCGCCGGCCAGCAGTACGTGGACGTCTTCCAGCTCCTCCTCGAGCTGGCAAAGAGAGCCGGCTTCCTTG
>JBPYFF010000481.1:0-5512 GCA_051984455.1 Acidimicrobiales bacterium
TCCTGCCCTGCGGTCGATCAACTCCCACATCGTCGTCGGCGTGGGCACGATCCGCTCGGGCATCGCTTCCGTCATCAGGAAAAACCTACGCGAATTGTCGACCGGACAAACGGTCGGTGCCCAGGCCGAAACCCTGGATCAGTCGGGTACGTCGGAGGGCCGCGGCGCGTCCCGTGCTTCCAGCGCCTCAACCCGCGCCTTGAGCTCGCTCTGCCGGGAGCCGACGGTATAGGCCGTACCCTCGGCCAGGTCATGGGCGAGCACCGCGTTGGCGCCGACAGAGCAGCCTCGCCCGACCCGAATGGGGCCAACGACCTTGGCCCCGGCCCAGATCTCGGTGTCGTCGCCGATGACGGGCGCGCCGTCCTGGTAGTCAGGATCGAACCACCGCCGTCCGCTTCCGCCGATCGTCACCCCGTGATGAATGGTGACGTTCGATCCGATCACCGCCTCTCGGGCGATCACCAGCCCGCTGGTGTGATCGACGCGTAGTCCCCCGCCGATCCGGGCACCCGGATGGATGTCCGCACCGGTGAGCGTCAGGTTCACCCGCCACACGAGTTCGGCCAGCAATTGATGGCCCCGTTCCCAGAGCCGGTGGCCGATGCGGTACAAGACGATGGCCAGCGGTCCCGGTCGGGTGATGATTTTGCGGAGGGCGTCCGGCAACGGTGGCTTGCCGAGCCAGGTCCCCTGGTCAGAGAACAACCGATCGATGTCGCCCCGGAGTCCGTCGGGGCGCCGTTCGGACCCATTCACATCAACCATGGCGACCCATATTGCACCGTGGCAGGAGGGGCGGGGTGAACGGTGGGGTGAGCGGTGGTGGTGTTGACGCAGCCGCGTTCATGCCCTGAGCCGGTACAGCATCGTCGCAAACAGGGAATAGAAGTCATACTTGTGCACCCAACGCGAGTACCGCTCCGGAAACGTCCGCAGGAATTTCGCAAAATACGGCTGCAGTATCTCAGGATTGTCCAGATAGCGGACATCCAGCGAGGAGTACCCCGCAGCCTGAGCGCTGCGCCGTATGCGCCGCAAGGTATTTAGACGGTAATACGTCTCATGATGGTATTCGTCGACAAAGTCGCGCTCGAGGAGCCAGTGGAGGAGCGCCTTTTCCGCGCCGAGCAGTGCCGCCAAACGAGCCGCCAGCGCAAAGTAGTGATACAGGTTGGGGGTCAGCGAGTAAAAATACGCTCCCGGGCGCAGAGTCTGTTTTACCGCCGACAGGAAACCGACGGGGTCGCTGACGTGCTCCACAACGTAGACGGAGCAGGCCGAATCGAAGGGTGGTCCGTCATAGGCGCGGGCGAACTCCTCGACCGTGCCCACCCAGCAATCGGTGAGAGAAGGATTCGATGCCACTGCCGGATTGGGATCGACGCCAACCACCTCGCCGAACAGACCGGCGACCAGCGGCGCACAGGGCCCGATCCCTGATCCGGCGCCCACATTCAGCAAGCGGGCACCACTCCCCGGACCGCCCGATTCGCAGAACCACGCCGCAAACGCATCACACATGGCCGTACCGGGCGGGAGGGCATCGACGGTGACAGGAAACATCGTCGGGAGTTTCACACCCGGACCGGTTATGGCTGGCGTACGGACGCGTCCGACTCGGGACTGATGGGAGACAGCGGCCGGCAAGAGAGGGTCGTGCCCTCACTTGTCAGGCTGCGGCCGGTGGCAAGCTCGTACTGCCACCCGTGCATGGTGCAGGTGAGGACGCCGTCCTCGATGCGGCCGAATTTGGTCAGATCCGCTTTGAGGTGCGGACAGCGCCGCTGTATCCGGTAGCCGGCGGCCTCCCAGAACTGGTCGGCCGAGGATCGTTCCGCGTAATAGCCCTCGGCGTACTGCAGTCGCTCCATCGAGAGGCACTTGAAGAACGTGTACACGTATTCGTTGTACGGCCCCTTGCGTTTGGCCCGAAAGCGGAACGAGAGAAACAACTCGTTGACCCAGTCTTCGAGGTGGTGGACGATGCAGTACTCGAGGAGGCGGCGATCGATCTTCAAGTAATGCATCCAATGCTGATCTTCGAGCGGTTCTACCCGTCTGCGGTTGAAGTCGATCGCGACACCCTCCGGCCGGTCGGACCCGTAGTCGATGACGACGACTCCGCCGATCCCGGCCGACATCACGTCGGCTCGTTCCAGCAAAGGCTCGAACCACTGTCGAAGCGCTTCGGCCACGTCGACCTGCCCCAATGGCAGGGCAGCCCGAACGGCCTCGAACCTGGGCCGCTGCCGCGCTTGGTATCGCAGCAAGTAGGCCTTCTTGTCAGCGAACGCCTCCTCCTGCTCCGGAGAGCCAGCGTGATCGACGTCGCAACCACCAGGAGTCAGCGTGATGACGCTTCCGGACATCACGAGCCGGCCACGGTCGTAACCCTGGCTCTTCAGGTAGGAGAGAAAGGCGGGCTGGTCCGGGAAGGCGTTGGCCGGGTCATCCCCGAAGTCATTGAGGTGAAAGAGATCGTCGTCGAGGAAGCACGGCGGTCCAGCGGCGGGAAAGAGGAAGCGGGCGTCGATCTCGCGCCCATAGCGAAGGGCGCGAGACATGCCGTTGGCTCGCTTCCTTCGGCCCAGGACTTCCATCGCGGAGGGCGGGTACTGGTACACGAAGGGGTACCAGGTGGCGCCGGAGAACTGGATGAAGTGGCCGTCAAAGGGGCCGAGCGCCAGCACCCGGTCGAGCTCGACGGGCCGGCAGTCGTTCTGGTTGAAAATGCGAACTGCGCCGTCATCGACGATCAAGCCGGAGTCGCCCAGGGGACCGTCAGCCGGCGACATCACGGCCGGGATCGCGACTCTCAGGCCCCCGAGCGACACCGGCTCGCAGTTTCGAGTCTGCACGAAGCGGGTGAATCCGAGCTCGGTCAGCTCCCGGCTCAGGTCTCCGAGCGGGAAGTCGGGCAGCAGGACCGTCGCCTCCTTCCCAACCTGCTCACGGAGGAACTGCGCATCGAAGTGGTCATGATGGAGGTGGGACAGATACAGGTAGTCCGGCCGGCAAAAGGCCTCAACATAAAGGCCCTCGTTGCTCGGGAACGGGAACCAGGAGGCGAAATACGCCGGGTTGAACCAGGGGTCGCAGAGGATGGTCCCCTGGGTGGTCTCGATGAAGAGGCCAGCGTGGCCCAGGAAGGTAATTCGCACCTGCTCCTCCGATCGCAGCCCCCAACTCTACTGGTGGGACCGGTCCGCCCTGGCGGAACGGTGGCAGACGCACCGGTGGCGGCGTGCCGAACCCGCCGATGTGGGGTAGGACGATGGTCATGGACACGCCCGTGGTCGAGGGAATTGTCCTTGGCGGCCGGTATCGCCTGGGGACCAGGCTCGGCGGCGGCGGCATGGGTGAGGTCTACGACGCGCTCGACGAGCGACTGGGCCGCCCGGTCGCGGTGAAAGTTCTCCGCCCGGAAGTGGCGTCAGATGCACAGAGCCGGGCGAGATTTGAAGCCGAAGCTCGGGCGACCGCCCGTCTTTCGCATCCAAATGTCGTCGGCGTCTTCGACAGCGGGCACGAGGGCGGCCGGTCGTACATCGTGATGGAGCGGGTGGCGGGTGAAACCCTGGCCGAGCGCATCGCTCGGGGCCCCATTGACCAGCGATGGCTGAGACAGATGGCCGCCGACGTCCTCGGCGCACTGGCCGCCGCTCACGCTGCTGGCATCCTGCACCGTGATATCAAACCCGCCAACATCCTGATCAGTCCGGATGGCCGGGCCAAGTTGAGTGACTTCGGGATCGCCAAGGCGGTCGACGCCGTTTCCCCCTTTTCTCCTCCAGGCGGGGACCCCACCGCCACCGGCCTGGTGATCGGGACGCCTTCCTACCTCGCCCCGGAACGATTGCAGGGCCGCCCTGCGACCGCACAAAGCGATGTGTACTCGGTCGGCGTTGTCCTGTACGAGGCGCTCACCGGACGGAAGCCGATCGGGACCGAACCGGAACGGCCGGCTGTCCCTGCCCTGCACGACGCATGGCCGCCCGACGTCAGGCGGTTCCGCCCCGACGCCGATCCCCGTCTCATCGACGTGATCACCCGCGCGCTTGATCCTGACCCGGAGGCCCGCTTCCCGAGCGCGGCCGACATGGCCCGGGCCCTGTACGACACCGGCCCGGCGCCGACGGCTCGGCTTGCCACGAGCACCTGGCCGGCTGCGAGGTCGGGGACCACCACCACCCGGTCCCAACGGCGACCCCGACGACGCAGGCGATGGCCCCTGGCCCTGCTGGGCGCGGCCGGGGTGGCCGCGCTGCTGATCGCCATGCTCGTCCAGACTGCCCGAGAGGGGAAGTCGAGGCCCTCCGCCGCCCCGAGAGCGAATGCCTCGCCGGCGGCCACGGCAGTTACACAACCCCCCGATCCGGTCGCAAGCGAGTTGCGGAGCCTGGCCGCGCGATTGACAGCTGCCGACGGGATGGCCGCATCTTCCCTGGCCGCGGGGCTCAACCGGGTGGCCAGCCTGCCGTCGCCGCAAAGGCCCCAGGCCGCCACCGCCCTGCTGGCCGCGGCCGGTGGCTGGTACCAGCGTGGCCAACTCAGCCCGACCGCCTACGCCGAGAGCATCACCGCGCTGACCGGCGCAGGCGGCCAGCCTTCCCCGCCACCGACTTCTCCGGCGCCCGCCTCACCAGCTCCCGGCAAGGGCCGTCACCACGACAAAGGTGGGGGCGACTCATAAGTGTCCAGAAAGGTGCCCAGGTTTGCGTGCCCCGGCCGCTGGGTAATTCCAGTCATCTTCTCCTAGCTCGTCGCGCACCAGGGGGGTTATGAGTATGAGGAAGCTGTCTGTCGTGGCGGGACTGATCGGGCTGTTCGCCCTGGTCTTCAGCGGCGTGGCATTTGGCGCCACAACGGAAGCACCGGTGACAGTCGCCAGCCCCCCCGGACCCTTCTCGCAAAACAAGCAGAACGAGCCGGCGGTTGCGATCGACGCCAACCATCCAATGGTTCTGGCGGCCGGCTCGAACGATGAGATTGACTTCGCCCCTTGCGGTACCGCGGGGGCCACAGCCGGCAGCCCGTGCCCGTTTACCGCCGGAGTTGGCGTCTCCGGCATCTATTTTTCCTTTGACGGTGGCAAATCCTGGACCCAGCCGACATATACGGGCTGGTCGGCCCGGACGGGCACACCGCAGGTGGGGCCGATCGGGACACTCCCTGGGTATTTCGAGGCCGGCCTGGTGTCGGACGGCGACCCCGCGCTTTCGTTCGGGCCCCGGCCCGATTCCGCCGGACACTTCTCGTGGGCAAACGGCTCTCGCCTTTACTACGCCAACCTGACCCACAACTTCAGCGCCAAGCCGAACCAGGCCTTCCGGGGGACGGAGGCGATCGCGGTCTCACGGACTGACAATGTCACCGCCGGGGCCGCTGGCGATCAGACGGCGTGGATGGCACCGGTCATCGCGTCGAAGCAGAGCTCGACCACCTTTTCCGACAAAGACCAGATCTGGGCCGACAACGCCTCGTCCAGCCCGTTCTTCGGGACGGCCTA
>JBPYFF010000482.1:0-3677 GCA_051984455.1 Acidimicrobiales bacterium
ACAGATCGCCGGCGGTTGTATACAGATTGAAGTAGTAGCGGTCGTAGAAGTTGCGGTCACTAGTCGCCACATGGCGCATGACCTCCGCCACTTGATGGATGGGATAGTCGTCGAGCGGCGAAAGCATGATGCGGATGGTAGCGGCCGGCATTGCCGGCGTCGCCGTTGGCTTTAGGCTTAGGCGGACCGCTTGGCGCCGGACCGCTCGGTTTGCTCCCGCCGCTGACGGGCGGTGCTGTGCTCCGGATCCTTGTCGAAGACCGGAATGATGTGCCGGCCGAACGTCTCGACTGCTTCCACCGCGACGTCGATCGGCATGGTGGTGGAGAGCATGCCGAACACCAGCTGATCGGCGCCTGTCCGGGCGTAGGCCTGGACCGACTTTTCCACTTCTTCAGGGGTTCCGAAGCAGACGTGACCGTTGCCAATGGCCTGGTCAAGGCTCTGCGGCGTGGGGTCAGGAATGAGGGCGGGCCACTCCGGAATGCCGGGTGGTTTGGGAAAGGTATCGAGATACCGGAAGACCAGGCTGCTGTGGTAGCCGCTCGTCATGTCGGCCGCGATGTCGCGAGCCCTTTGACCGTCCTCGAGGCACAGCATCTGGCTGGTGACCATGACGTTGTTGTTGACATAGGCACCGACCGGCTCGGCGTGCTCGATCTCCCGCTTATAGGTCTCGATGAGGGGGGCAAGGCTGTCCGGCGTGCCCATGGTGAAACAGAGAACGCCGAGACCCATGCGGGCCGCCTTCTGGAACGTCCCGGGGCTTCCGGCCGCCACCCACATGGGCGGATGGGGCCTGGTGAAGGGCTTGGGCAGGACGTTGCGGGGCGGCATGGAAAAGAACCGGCCGTCGAAGCTGTAATCGGTCGTGGCCCACATGTGCCGGAACTCCGGCACGACCTCGTCGAACATCTCGCGGGTCAGCTCGGGATCGTTGATGCCGAAGCCTCGCTGCTCGGTACTGGATGAGCCCCGGCCCATCCCGAATTCGAATCGACCGGACGAGAGATGGTCGAGAATGGCGACTCGCTCGGCCACCCGGGCGGGGTGGTTCACGGGCGGGGTCACGTTGAATATGCCGCTGCCCAGATGAATCCGGGTGGTCTGGCCGGCCATATACGCGAGGAACGACTCGTTGGCCGAAAGGTGTGAGTACTCATCAAGAAAGTGGTGCTCCGTCGCCCAGGTGTACTTGAACCCGCTGCGGTCGGCCGCCTTGGTCCACTCCACCTCATCGAGGAGCCGGTGGTGTTCGGCGTGCTCCGGGTCCCGGTCTCGCAGCTGGTGGGGCAGGTAGAGGCTGTTGAAGATCCCGAACTCCATGGGCCGAATTGTAACGCGTTCTCGTCAAAAATGAAACACGTATCAAGAATGGACAGCCCTCGGCCGGATTCGTCTGTTCACTGGCGATCTTTCCTCCATACGTGCGCGTTAGTGGCGAATTTGCACGAGAGATCGCCGACGAACAGAAGAATGGCAGGCTTAGCGCCCGTCAAGGCGGGGAGTGGCGAACCCGTCGCCGACCACCGCGGCCAGCTCCAGGTACGCCTGCTGGGTCCTGGACCGCAACTCGGTCAACTCGACGTCGGTACCCGCGGCGAGAGCCCCGTCATAGGGAACGGTCACGACGGCGCGGGCCCTCGGGCGGAAGTGGGCCACGCACCGGTCGGCCGATTTCCTGCCGTCCCGCCGCACGGCATTGATGACTACAACCGACCCTTCCACCAGATGGTGATAGGAGTGCTGATCCAGCCAGTCGAGCAGCTGGCCGAGGGCCTGGGCCGAATCGAGGGCGGGGCTGGTCACGACGACCAGCTGGTCGGCGTACCACAGGACGGCGCGCATGGCGTCATGGAGGATTCCGGTGCCGCAGTCGGTGAGGATGATCGAGTAGAAGCGTTCCAGGGCGGAGAGCACCGCCGAATAGTCCGCCGCGCTGAACGCCTCGGACAGGGCGGGGTCGGTGTCCGCGGCCAGCACTTCCAGGCGGCTGTCGGCCTGGCTGGTGAAGACCCTGACGTCCGAATAGCGCTCGATGTCTCCCGCCGACCTGAGCAGGTCACGGGCGGCGGCAGTCGTCTCCCGCCTTACCCGGCTGGCCAGATTGCCGGCGTCGGGGTTGGCGTCGATGGCGATGACGTTGTCGCCCCTGCAGGTGGCGAGCGTGTGCCCGAGCATCAGGGTCGTCGTGGTCTTGCCGACGCCGCCTTTCAGGCTGACGAAGGCAACCCGGCGTTGTCCGGTGGTCGCAGGCGTGCGGACTCGTGCGATCACCTGGCGGTGGTTGCGCTCGGCCGCCGAGGGACCGAGGTTCAGCCGGCCCCCGCTCATCCGGTACAGGATCCGGCGCGGTCCCTTTTGCGGGGGCGCCGACCTCGGGGGCGAGGGCAGCGGGCCGGGCCTCGGCGCGGCCGCGGCCCAGGCCTCGGTCGGCTCCTGATCGGGGGTTGTGGCAGGGTCCGCCGTCATCAGACACCCCCCTGGTTGGGCCCTCGTCGGTCCCGGCTCAGGCTAGCTGGATGCAGCCTGGGCCGCGCTCAGCGCCAGTCGGGGTGGAGACCCAGCTCGAGGGCCAGCTTCTGAGCCCGCACGGTCCGGCCATTGAATTCGGCCGCGGCGCCGGTCGCCTGGGCGGCCAGCCAGGCAACCACTGCACCGGGGACGGATGGTGGCGCCCCCTGGTAACCCCCGAGGCCGTGCTCCTGCTGGACGATGGCCATCCGCTCGGTCACGACGAAGCCGGGGTCGAGGTTGAAGGCGGAGATTCCCCGGCTGCCAAGCTCGACTGCCAGGATGCCGGCGACCCGGTGGAGGGCGCCTTTCGACATGGCGTAGGCGAGACCCCATCCGCCCGATCCGGCCGGAGCCGGCGGATCGTTCTCCGCGACCGGCGAAGTGACGTTGATGATCGTTCCGCTCCCCCGTTCCAGCATTCCCGGGAGGACGAGCTTGATCAGGACCATCGGAGCGACCGCGTTGGCCTCCAATTTTTCTTCCAGCATTGGAACGGTCAGATCGACGATCCGGGTCATGCTCCCCGGACCGGTGTGAACGGCGTTGTTCACCAGCACATCGATGCGGCCGAATCGCTCGAGCACCAACTCCACCGCGGAGTCGAGCGATCGACGTTCCAGAAGGTCCGTCCGGACCGTCAGGGCCCGTTGCCCCGCTGCCTGGATGCGACCGGCGGTCGACTCGAGGCTCCCCGGCAGCCGGCGGCCCCGGTTGTCGGAATCGTCAACGCCATCGCCCTCGACGACGGTGCGGGCGGCGACCGCGACGTCGAAACCATTGAGGGCGAGGGCGACCGCGCTGGCACTGCCGATGCCTCGACTCGCCCCTGTGACCAGCGCAACGCCCACCGGCGATCGAATCTAACGGGTCACCAGGGGAGCCGGTCGGGACACCCCCTACAATCACCTGGCGGTGACCCTGACCGCGGCCGAGGCTGACCGGAGTGCCCGTTCGGCCGTCGCCGCCGCTCTGGCCCTCGACCCCGATGCGATGCCGATTCAATTCAAGAGCCGCTACTGCGATCCCGGAGGCAAATGGCTCCCCAAATGGGCAGCTTCCCATGTGCGCACCGAAGTGGAACTGATCGAGATCGACCCGGCCCAGCTTCCGCTGGTGGAACGGGCTCTGGCCACTTTGCCCGGGGTCATGGCGACCGGCGG
>JBPYFF010000483.1:0-2510 GCA_051984455.1 Acidimicrobiales bacterium
ACGACGGTGTCGACCTCGGGTACGTTCAGGTGCGGCTCGACGGTCTGCACATACAGGGAGACGGCCGCCTCCGCCACCCGCGCCAGTGAACTTCCCAGAACCCGGAGCAGTTCGTCTTTCTCACTGCCAATGGCCGCTACTTGAGTGAAGCCGGCATCGCGTTCAGAGAACATCGGCGTGTCGGCGTCGGGAACCATCACTCCGAGGACCCGCCACAGAGTGACGACGCGATCAACGTCTATGCCCGACTGGTCCGCCACGTCCCACGCCGTCAGCGTCTGATCCCGGGACAGCACAACATCGGCCGCCAGCCCGGCGAGACGGCCTTCCCGCCGAGCGTCGGCAATCTGGCCATCGGTCGCGCCCAGCGACCGGAGGAAGTCGACGAGGTCCGCCGAATCACAGGCGTCGGTCACTCGCGCCAAGGTACTCGCTCACCGGGCTGCGGCTCGCGAGCAGGGGCAGCGGTGCGCGGGGGAGATCGGGTGGCGGGCTAGCGGAAGCTCGCCGTGGCGACGGTGCGGCCGGCGTCGTCGACAAGCCGGGCGGCACGCACATCACCGGCAGCAACGTTGACGCGCTGGCCCCAACCGCCCTGACCACCGGAGATCACCATGGGTCCGATCCAGAGGCTCTTGCCCCCGTCAAGGTCGAGTACGCACTGGTACCTGTCGGACTCGGTGCCGTGGTTGACGCGCAGGAAGAACCACGCCGGCGTCCCGCTGTACGCCGAGACGTCACCAACGGCCTGGCCCACAGAAGAGCCCTCGGAGGAGATCAGCGCCACGGTACGCAGCTGGGAACCTCGCGGCGCGGCCACATGGGTGATGCTCTTGTTTCCTCCCGGCAGAAGATTCCCCGCCACCAGGGCGAGGCCGGCAATAGCGGCAGCGGCGGCCGTCACGGCGGCTGCGATGCGCCACGCCCTGCGACGGGGACGGCCCCGGCCCCGGCCCCGCTCGGCCTCGAGTCGGTTCAGGACCCTCGCTTCGAAGCCGGCCGGCGGCTGAGCCGGCCGGTAGGCGAAGAGCAGCTGGTCGGCCGATTCGGACAGCTCCTCCACCCGACCCCGGCAGGTGCTGCATCCTTCCAGGTGCTCAAGGGCAAGGCCGCGCAAATCACCGGGAAGAACGTCGAGCGCCAGTTCGTCGATGAGATCTTCCATCTCCGCACAGGACATGCCGCTCACCGTTCCTCCCCCACCGGAAGCCCGCCGCCGTCAGCCGCCTCGCCATCAGCCAGGAGGGCTCGAACCTTGCGCAAACCGAGCCGAATGCGGGTCTTGGCGGTGCCCACGGGGATGTTCTCGAGCTGGCTGATCTCCTCGGCCGTGTGCCCGTACGAGGCCGCCAGCAGCACGGCCCGGGATTGCTCGGCCGGAAGGTTGCGCAGGGCGGCCCGAACGCGCGCCGCGGTGGCCGAAACCACGGCCGTGTCTTCGACGCTCAATCCTCCACCCGCGACGTCAAGGGCCGCCAGGGTACGAGGCGCAACCGGATCCGGCCGGCGGAGCCGCAGCCGATCGATGGCCAGATTGCGAGTGATTCGCAGCAGCCAGGCGGCGACCGTACCCCGGCGGGGGTCGAAGGCGTCAGCCCGGCGCATGGCCCGCAGGAACGCGTCCTGGGCGACATCCTCGGCCATCGCACGGTCACCCAGCACGCTGACCGCGACGCCGTAGACGCGCCCTTGATACCGACGGACGAACGAGCGGGCCGCGTCGGCGTCCCCCCCGGCCAGGCCGGCGAGCAGCGCCTCGTCGTTGAGGGCATCCGGGCCCCGTGGCCCCTGCGGCTCACCGGGTCGCATACCCCTATGTACGGTCGGAGGCGACATTCAGATCTCTTGCTCTCTGAGCGTACGACGGCGCAACTCGAGGGATCGGAATGGCAGACTCTTCTGAGAGTCCGGGCTCGAACCGATGGTCCTTTCGTTCGGCGCCTGATTGTAATGGTGTAATCAACCATTAGGATAGGGCGATCGTTGGCGAAGCGAGGTGAGCGTCATGGCAAACCGGAGGCGATCCACGAGGGCGACTCCCGATCGAGCGGCAGGCATCGCCGGTCTCCTCGGTGAGGCTGTCCGGCTGGCCGCCGACGCCGGTTCCACGGGCGATAGCGGGGCTGGCCGGGGCGGGGTCATCGCCCGGAGACTCCAGGCGACGGTTATCCGACCCCTGGCCACGGTGGTGGATCGGCCCCAGCCAGCCACACCGGGAGTCCCGGCCGGCTCGGTCGACGAACTGGAGGACCGGGTTGCGCATCTCGCCCATGAGCTCATCGACCTGGCCGGACGCGACGACCGCCAGGCAGACCTCCTCGAGGCCATCGCGGGCGCCCAGTACCTGGTGGCGACGAGCGAGGCACCTGGCGCCGAGAACCGCCGCAAGCAGCTCGAAGGCGCCTGGCCGAATGACGTCATCGAGGTGCGGGTGCAGACAGACGGTCCGTATCTGGTGAGTGGGGCGGCCGAGCTCCACAGCTGGTTGGGTGAGGCCATGCCGGCGCTCA
>JBPYFF010000484.1:0-4938 GCA_051984455.1 Acidimicrobiales bacterium
TTCGACAAGTTGGGCCTCCACGAACAGTGGGGAACGAACCGTCGGGTAGTCGCGGTCATCCGATGGCTCAACCAAGAGGGCTAGCGGTGAGACAGGCGCATGTCCGATCAACCGGCCCGCAAGAGCCGGACGACGAGAAGTGATACCAGCAGCAGCATAAGGCCCCCGGCGAGCAGGTAGCGCACGACCCATTGTCGACAGCGGCTGACTGTGCCGTCGGCCGCGACGACGTCTCGCAGCTCGACGACAGGGCCGTTGCCGGTCCGGCTGTACCAGCCCCGCACCAGCACCTCCTGGTCGGCGTAGCGGCCGGCCTTGGCTAAGGCGAAGGTGGTGCGAGCCCAGGGGAGCGGCTGCGCGTAGTGGAGCGGAACGATGCCGCTGTCGTCCTGCAGAACCAAGTCGGCGGACAGTCGGTAGCCGGGCTGACCCCGGCCTATCAACTGGCCTCGGAGGCTGACCGGTAGCGTACGGGCCGGGTTGACGTCGAGCCGGCCGAGCAGGTCGGCGAGCCGGTCGATCGGGGCGTAACCGGTCAGCGGCCGGCCCCACGCGGCCCACAACGACACCAGCATGGCTGCGACGGCCAGGAAGGCGAGATGAATCGCAGCGTTCTGGCCGGGAAGGTACAGGGAGCCGAGCAAGGCGGCTGCCCCGCCGTAGCGGACGAGCAGTTCAAGTGCGAATCGCCGACGTGTGGTCGCCACCCCGGGTGTGGCGCTGGCGGCCTGATGGGCGGCGTCGGCCCACTTGACAGGTGCGCCGTCGAGCCCCGACTCCGCCAGCGCGGCGATGCGATGGAACACGGTGGGATGGCTGGCCCACAGTTCGCTCAGCCGGGCCCACGGACTGATCGCATCCCAGCGGAGAGCGGCCAGCGCGGCCTCAGGGCTGGCCGGGGCGCCACTGTCGATGGGCTGAACTCGATCGGGGTCGGCGATGCCCAGCACCCTCAAGGCCTGTGCGCCCTTTTGCTGGCGGCGGGCGGCGGCCGCCTGTTGACGAAGGTGCCTCCGCTCGACTCGATCCGCCCCGACGGCCGCCTCCTTCCATTGCCGGATCTCCGCGTCGCGTTCGGCCTTGACCTGGCCCATGCCATAGCCGACCTTGACCAGCGCGGAACACAGCGCATCGCCGTTGGCGGTGACGCGACACGAGTAGCGGTCGGCGCCGGCTTCCCGCCTTCGTGAGATGGAACAGACCGCGAGACAAGACAACAGGTAGGTAGCCATGGCGGCCAGCCAGACGTAACCGGCTGCCTCGTTGTTGCTGTCGGAGCTTCCCAGGCTGAGGACCAGCCAGTAAGCGAGGACCGGCAGACCGGAGACGACGGTCATGATGACAAAATCGTGGTTGACGATATGGCCGATCTCGTGGGCAATGACAGCGTCAAGCTCGGCCTCGTCCAGGCGAGCCAGCAACCCTCGGGTAACCCACAGCCGGGCGTCGCCCCGTCGGTGTCCGAAGGTGCAGGCGTTGGGAGTGCCGTCATCGACGATCCCTAGACGGACCAGGCCAATACCAGCCTCGGCACAGCGTCGAGCCACGATCGCTCCGAGGGGATGATCGATGACATAGCCGGCGCCGGAGTCGTCGATCGGAACCAGCTGCGCCGGTACCAGCTTCTCGAACAGCCAAGGGTTGATGGCCCACTGGACACCGATAACAAGGAAACAGATCGCGATCGGAACCGACACGGGCACCCCGGTGGCCGCGAGGACCCCGGTTGCCGCGAGCACCAGCCCGACGACGACCAGAACGGGAACCAACCAGGGGCGATCTCTCATCTGACCCTTCTCCTGTGATTCAGACCGGCCTCGTCGCAGCCACCCCGATGGCAGCTACGACGATCGCCGCAGCTCGCTCCCCACCGTCGTGGCCGGCCGGGCGACGTGCGGGGCGACATATCTCGCCGCTGGTGAGGTCGGTCATAGTTGCCCGTACTGGCGTTGGGCCAGGGTAGGGACAGCTGGGACCGCGCTCGCGTTGCCGGTGTAGTAGTCGATAACCATGACCCGCTTGCCTTTGGTGGCGATGACACCGTGGTCGAAGCTGCCGTCAGGGTTGGCTTTGGTCGAGTCAAAGTCGTAGGCGCCGGCGATGGCGGGGTCATCGGCAGAGGTGGTGGTGTCGCTGGGAACGAAACCACCCTGGAAGCTTTGGGCGTCGTCGGCGGTGGCAAAGTCCGCGAGCATTACTTCGATGCTGTCGCCGCCAGCGTTGCTGTCGTAGATGGCGTGGTAGCCGTTCACGAAGTGGTCGTCGGCCGCCTCTGTGGGCGAGTTCATCAGCTGGTCGAACCCAGCCGCCGTCAGCGACCCGTTGTGGGCAATGGCTCGATGTGAGACGGTGAAGTCGGCCGGTGCGGGGATGACCACGGCAGCCAGTGCCAGAGCGGAAGGTGCTCCGGTGGTCGTTGTCGCTTGCGGCAGGGTTGACGTTATGGCCGCAGTGCTGGTAGTGGTCGATGCAGGCGCCGGCGTGGTCGGGGACGATCTGGCCGTGCCAGTGGTAGCCCGCAGGCTCGTTCCACCGCAGCCCAAGGTTGCGACCGCGACCGCAAGCGCGGCACTCATGATTTGGGTCCACCGGCCGAGCCGGGTTCGGTTGCTTGCCCCTCGAAGCATACGGTTAGTACAACATCGGGCCGCGAGCCGCTACATCGGGGATTTCCCTAATAATTACTGGTCACCCTGGCTGGTAGCTCGGGTGAAGGTAGTTGCCGTAGCGCTAAAGCGGCTCGCCGTCGAATCGCTCGCCCGGAATGTGTCGCCCGCACAGGACAAGGGCGAGATCGGCTGACGTGCCGCTCAAGGTCGCTCCGGACCCATACGACCAGTCGAGGTCAGTGGCCTCCAGGCGTCGTCCGGTGGTGCTCGTTCGGAAGTGCTCGTGGATGCCACCCCGTGTTAAGTCGTCAAGCACGATCCGGATGACCTCGTCCGGGGGCCGGCGCGAGAGCCCAAGAGGAACGGTTGCGTCGAGGCCATGGATCACGGCATGGTTGAGAGCGCCGTGGTACCCACCCTCCGGCGGCGCCCACTGGTGGAGTGTGTTGTCGCGCAGGTTGGCGAGCAGTGTTTCGGTGGGCAGCTGGCCGTCACGAGCGGCGATCTCGTTCGACAAGCGTCCGAAGTCGAAGCCCCGTTCGCGCAGCTCAGCCATGAAGGACTCCTGGTCGTAGCGAGCCGGCATGGTCACGTGCGCGATGACCTCCCGCACGCGCCAACCCTCGCACAGCGATGGAGTGTCCCAGTCCGCCTCGGCGATCGAGCCGAGTGCATCACCGAGCGCCAGGTACTCGGAAGCGATGTACGGCTGGAGGTCGGCATCCGATGCATGAGTCATGGTCGTCTCCGATCGCGGTGCGGTGCAGTAGACGATACGACGGCCGAACGGCCGCAGACTCATCGTTTTCCCCGCCGAAGACCTGACCCATACCGCTCGGTCGGTTCGACGACCGTTGGTGAAACCGCCCGTCAACGGTGTGATTCGGCCCGTTCGACGACGCGCCACATGGCCCGGATCTCGCCCTCGCTCATGTGGGGATCATTGACCTTCCACTCGACTACTTCGCGAAGCTGGCGAGCGGCTTGGTCCTTGTCGAATTGACCAACAAAGCCGTTGACGAGCAGGGCCCGCCCCCAGCCGAGGACCTTGGCCATGACCCGACGTGCCGGGATCTCACCCGCCGACAGCAACACCCAGGCCACGGCAACGTCGACGTCGGGGTCGCCCAGACAGGCATTGGGCCAGTCGATGACCACGGGACCCTTCGGCCCCATGATGACGTTCAGGGGATGGAGGTCCAGGTGCAGGACACGCTCACCGTGCCCGATCGGTGCCGGTCCGAGGAACTCAGGGGGTGGGACATCGTGAAGCTGGCGGTGGAGGTCGGCGAGAACGGCACTTTGGCGGCGGACCGTCCAGGGGGATCGGCCCAGGGCCTCGACCATCGAAGGTCCGTCGACCCGCTCCATCACGAGGTCGGCTCCGTCGTCGCTGAGCTCGTCCACAACGGGGACGGGGTAGCCCTGACGGTGGAGGTACTCCATGGTCTGAGCTTCGTGAGCCATCGAGCGGCCATCACGTGAGCGTCGGAGTACGAGCGCCGGACCGTACTCGAAAATGTCGGCGTCTCGACCCGACGCCAGCACCGGTCCCGGAGGTCTCATGCCTTCTCACCGTAACCGGGGAAGACTCGCACAGGCCGGCGGCGATGCTGGGAGTTGCGCACCTGAGATCGGTCTGGGCCCGTCCAGGCCTGCCCCCCGGCTCGGCGTGCGGATAGATCGAGCTGGGACATCGTTACCCTGGCGACATAATGTCTTGGAGCAGCAGACGCGATTAGGGGGAAGTGACGATGAGCTATGCGGGCGGCCGGGTGATCTTGGACGCCGACAGCCACGTGATGGAGCTGGCGGACTTCTTGGACGACTTCATTGACCCTGCCGAGCGGGACCGGCTGCGACGGCGGGGAATGGACGCCCTGAGCCCGGTGCTAGAAGAGGCCAAGCGGCGCGCCGTCAGCCGGGGATCAAACACCGCTGAAGCATCCGGCGCCGAGGAGCGTCTCATGCAGGACAAGGGCTGGATGGCCCTGGGTGGTTTCGACCCGGCGGAGCGCGGCCGGGTTCTGGACCTGTTGGGCTTTAACGGACAGCTGGTATTCGCCACCTTCGCCACGGCCATGTTCAGCCTGCCCCGCAGCATCGGCCGGTATGAGGACAAGGCCGACCTGGCCCGCGACCTCGATTTGCTCTATGCCGGGTGCCGGGCCCAGAACAAGGCGATGGCCGGCTTCTGCGCCCATGACCGTCGTCTGCTGCCAGTGGGCTACGTGTCGCTCGTCGACCCCGCGCGGGCCGTGAATGTGGCCGAGGAGGCCATCGCCAGTGGGTGTCGGGCCATCATGGTCCCCTCCACCGCCGCCGGGGA
>JBPYFF010000485.1:0-2174 GCA_051984455.1 Acidimicrobiales bacterium
ATGGCCCGCAGGTACTCGGCGTTGACGGACTGCAGCTTCCGCTCGTCGAAGATGGCGCCGGCGCTCTTAACATCCTCCAGGCGGAATTCGCTGATCAACTCGTCGAGGCTGAGGATCTCGCGGTCGCCACCCGGGGACCAGCCCAGCAGAGCCAGGTAGTTGCGCATGGCTTCGGGCAGGTAGCCCTCGTCCCGGTAATCCTCAACGGCGACCTTGTCTCGACGCTTGGAAAGCTTCTTGCGGGCGTCGTTGTACAACAACGGAAGGTGGGCGAACACCGGCCGAGGCCCGTAACCCAGAGCCTCCCAGAGCAACACGTACTTCGAGGTGTTGGAAACGTGGTCCTCGCCCCGGATCACGTGGGAGATGGCCATGTCGGCGTCGTCAACGACGTTGGCCAGGATAAAGAGCGGGTCGCCGTTGGACTTCCGCACCCCGAAGTCCTCAATGTTCTCGTTTCTCACCGTGACCCTGCCCCGAACCACGTCCTCGAACGACGTCTCGCCCGTGTCCGGGGTACGGAAACGAACCAGCCGCCCGGCCGCCGCCTCCAGTCCCCGGTCCCGGCAGCGTCCGTCATAGCTCGGACTCTTCTCGCCCTTCTGCCGGCTGCGGTCGGCGACCGCCTCCGGCGTGCAGTCGCACACGTAGGCATGGCCCGACCCGAGCAGTTCTTCGATGGCTTTGGCGTAGAGGGCGCCCCGCTCAGATTGGAAGTACGGGCCTTCGTCCCAGTCCAGGCCCAGCCACTGCATGGCCCGCATGATCCCCTCGATGTGCTCCGGCCGGTTGCGCGCCGTGTCGGTGTCCTCGATGCGCAGCAAGAAGGTGCCCTCATGCTGGCGGGCATACAGCCAGTTGAACAACGCCGTCCGCGCCGTGCCGACATGGAAGTACCGGTCGGTGACGGGGCGATGCGGACGCGGGGGGGACCGGTCACGGTCGTTCAGGCTATCCAGGCGGCCGGTCCCGCCCGCGTCATGTCCTTCACCAATCTGAAATCCCTGTTGCGAGGTTTGGGCTGGAGGTTGACACTCCGGGGCGCTCATCGTCGCCGGCGAGGACTGTGTACTCAAGAACAGCGTCGGCGCAGGCGGAGCATGAGCGCGGGCCGGGTCAGCACGCGCTTCGGGGGCGTTGATTGCACCGTTTGCCGGGCGGCCGCGAACCATACACATGGGCGGCGGCCGAGCATGCCTCACAAGCACCCGCTCAGGTGCGAGCCGGGGCTAGAGAGCAGCCAAGAGGCCTGGCGCGGCAAGTGACGTGGCCACACGCAAACGGACAGACCTCTCCGGCCAGGCCGACCCCGCTCCCGAGGTCTGTGCGCGTAGACGCGCCAGGCCGCGCTAAACGGGACAGAGTTCAGCCCGAGCCCCACGCGGCGGCTAGAAGTCTGTCCGTTTCGAAGCCTTCGGCTTGCCTCGCCGGCCGGCGCTCGCTCCCCGCGCCGCCTAGCCGTAACGCCGGCCAAGACCTCGCCGGCCGACGTCCCGCCGTCCCCACACCCCGCCGGCCGCCGCACCCGCCTCGACGACAGGATGCTCGGACAACCACACGGTCAGATGCGATCCGGGTGCGCTGGAAAGGAAGGAGGACTAGCCATGAGCCAGATGACGGTTTGGGCGCTTTTCAGTCTATGGCAGGCGGAACTCGATCATCAGATCTCCATGGTCGATCTCGTGGAACTGGGGTGCACTCCCCGGAGTGGCTCTCCAGCGCGTTGACGCCTGCGACGATGTCTGAGAACACCTTGTCCGGGTGCTGCTCGCCATTGACCTCGACGACCAGGCCCCGGCGAGCATAGAACTCGAGGAGTGGCACCGTCTCGGTCTCATAGACCCCGAGCCGGTGATCGATCGTCGCCTGGGTATCGTCGGCGCGTCCCTGACGCTGGGCCCGGCCCAGCAGGCGGCGGCGGAGTTCGTCCCGGCCCACCTTCAGATGCACGACCGCCTGAAGCTCGACGCCTTGGATCTGATGCGCCACCCGGTACGCCTCCTGGGCCTGGCGAAGCGTACGGGGAAACCCGTCGAGCACGTAGCCCCCGTGCCGAGCCGCCTCGAGAACCGGACCGGCGATCACCTGCAGCACCACCTCGTCGGGCACCAGGTCGCCCCGCCGCATGTATTCCGCGGCGACCTTCCCGATCGCCGTCCCGCGCTCGACTTCCC
>JBPYFF010000486.1:0-2269 GCA_051984455.1 Acidimicrobiales bacterium
CTGGCCTGGTCGGCCCAACCGCCCCAAATGTCAACCACCGGTTCGCCGTCGAGCACGACGGCAACCGACGCACCGACGTCAAGCCCGCTGTCGAGATTGGCGGCGAGGACATCACGAACCCCGCTGAACCGTTCGTCGCAGGACCCGCCGATCTCAGCCATGGGCAACATGTGCCAACCCTAGTGTCCTGCTACCCCGCCGAGCGGCTGAGATCCAGACGAAAGGCGAGGAGTGGAACATCAGGATCGGGCCGCCAGTCCCGTTCCGGGACGCGGACGAAGTGGTTGCGTTGATAGAGCCGATGGGCGGCGTTCATCCAGGGCGTCGAATGCAGAAACAACGCGGCCCGTCCCAACGTCCCGGCGCGATCGATGCACGCGTCAAGCAACAACTGGCCGACGCCCCGGCTCTGACACTCCGGGTCTACCGCGAGCATCCTGATTCCCGCCTCGTCGTCAGCCAGCAACTCGGCCCACGGTGACGCGGTGTCGGGCACGAGCGTGACGCAGCCGATCACGTCCTCCCCGTCGAGCGCGACGAGAACTTCCGCCTCCTCGACCCGGCGGCCGATATCGGCCAGCTCGGCCGTGTACCCACCGCTGTTGTGGGCGCCCGGCAACGCCGCGTAGGCAGCCACCACCACCTCGCCCGCCCTTCGGTATTCGCCTGGCTGAACAGGTCGCACCCCCACCGTCATGCCGGTCGACCTTACGCCGGAGTCGCCACCCTGCGCCGGAGCCGGCCGCGCACCAGTTCGGCCCGTTCGCCACTGAGTTGATTGGCAGCCACCACTCCATCGATCATGTCGCCGATCACGTCGGTCGTCGCTCTTCCGTGAATGACGACCGAGACCACACTCCCGCCCGCCGACGACCATCGAATGGTCCTGGTCGCGCCCGACAGCCGCGGTGGGCTGCGAAAGCCGGGTACGGCCAGGCCGGCCCGACGCGCCTCGGCTCCCAGAGCCAGCGCGACCCCACTGAACCCGATGAACTGCACAGTTCCAATGATGCCGCGGGGGTGTGACGGGCACCGGGCCGAACACCGTTGGCGTCACACCCTGGTCGTAATGTCGGGTCGGTGGCAGACCGACCGGCCGTCCTGACGCCGACTCAAGAGCGAGTATGCGCGGAGCTCCTCGACCTCGGCGGCACCCGCCCCGAGTTCGACCGCCAGATGGCGGTGCGATTGCGCAACGAGCTCGAGTCGAAGGCGAGGTCAGCCCTCGCACGGTCAGCGCCGGACGCGCCGCACGCCCCTGCCAGCCGTGACGGCCCGGCCCGGCCGGCCCGACCCCTCATGACGGTGTCCAAGCGCACCCTTGCCCTCATCCATCAGTGCGAGCGCCTGCTGATCACCGATCAGCAAGAGCCGTTCGAATGGACCGCCGCCACCGCCTGCGGAACGGTCGCCCACAAGGCGATCGAGTTGGGGATTCACACCGACGAGCAGGTCCCGCCAACCCGTCTCGTTGCCCTGGCCATCGACCGAATTCTCCATGACGACCAGGGTCCGGCCCAGTGGCTGTTGACGGCAAGCGAGGGCGAACTGGCCGAGCTGCGGTCGGCTGCGATCGACGCGGTGACAAAGTTCGATGACAGCTTCCCGCCCATTCGCATCGGATGGCGGCCTCGGGTCGAGTCGCGTCTCCGGCTCTCACTGGCAGACGGCTGCATCGAGCTATCCGGCAAGGTCGACCTCGCCCTTGGCCGGGCCAAACCGACCACCAACGGCGCCGAGGCCCGGACGGTGATCATCGACCTGAAGACGGGCGGGCCGGGGGTCCACCATGCCGCCGACCTGCGTTTCTACGCGCTGCTCGAGACGTTGCGAGTCGGCGTCCCCCCATTCCGGTTGGCGAGCTTCTATCTGGACGCCGGCGACTGGCGTTGCGAGGACGTCGACGAGGACCTGCTCTGGGCCACGGCACGACGCACCACTGATGGGATCGAGCGACTCGTCGCCCTGCAACTTGCGGGCGAAGAGCCAACCGAGACGCCGGGCGCGCAGTGCCGGTGGTGCCGGGCGCAGGCGGAGTGCCCGACCGGCCAGGCCTGGCTGGCCGGCGAGCCCGACCGCGAGGGGGATGTCGCCGACCGCTCGGCGTCCGCTCCTGCGCGCCTCTCCCGCCCGCCGGCTCGCCCGCCGACCCCGCCATGAGCCACCGATAGCATGGACCCCTGTGCCTGCCGGCGATCGCTGGACCCATCCTCAGACTGAGGCAGCGCGGCCGGCCGATCTGGTTCCGCTGCCCCTGCCGCCGACCAGG
>JBPYFF010000487.1:0-3827 GCA_051984455.1 Acidimicrobiales bacterium
GAGACCGGCACCGTTTCCAGTGGCTCGTGGCTCGGCCGGGCGTGGCAGGGCAAGGGAATCGGCAAGGAAATGCGGGCGGCCATGCTGCACCTCGTCTTCGCCGGACTGGGGGCGGCGCGCGCCGACAGCGACGCCTGGCACGACAATCACGCCTCCATCGCCGTCTCGACCGCGCTGGGCTACCGGCTGACGGGCAGCTCGGAGGAGGAGCGCAGGGGGCAGCCCACGAGGCAGCTCCACTTCCGGCTCAGCCGTCAGGACTGGGCCCGCCACCGGCGAAACGACATCGCCATCGAGGGTCTTGCACCGGTTGCGGAATGGTTTGGAAAAATGCGGCCGTGACCCACTCTCATCTTGACGTGCCCCCGGCCGATCCCGAGGTGCAGGAAGTCGCCGACGGCGTGTTTGCCTACCTGCAGCTCGACGGCCAATGGGGCCTCAACAACAGCGCCTTCCTGGTCGCGAGCGACGGCGTCACCTTGATCGACACCTGTTTCACCGAACGACGGACCCGTGCCTTGCTACGCGCCATCGAAGCCATCTCTCCCCATCCGGTCAGCACCCTCATCAACACCCATGAGCACGGTGATCACACCTGGGGCAACTGGCTGGTCGTGGGCGCCACCGTCGTCGGCCACGAGCAGTGCCGCACCGGCATGCTCGAATCCGGCCTCCTGGCCCAGTCGATCTTTCCCGGCGTCGACTGGGGCGCGATCCACCTGAGGCCGCCCTCGGTCACCTTCACCGATCGGCTGGAGGTCTGGGTCGACGATCTGCGCATGGAGCTGATCGCGGTGGGACCGGCCCACACGCCAAGTGACGTGATCGGCTGGTTGCCGGAGCAGCGAGTCCTCATCGCGGGCGACACGGTGTTCAATCACGGGACGCCGTTTGTGTTGATGGGATCGGTGGCCGGTTCGCTGGCGGCCCAGGAGCGCCTGGCCGCTCTCGACGCGTCGGTCATCGTGCCCGGTCACGGACCGGTCGGCGGTGCACAGGCGCTGGCCGATCAGGTCGAGTACCTGCGCTTCGTGCAGGATCTGGCCCGCCGGGGCAAAGAGGCCGGGCTGACGCCGCTGGCGGCGGCGTTGGAGGCCAGGTCTTCGGGTGAGCTCTCCCGCTTTGACGGCTGGCACAACCCGGAGCGGCTGGTCGGGAACCTGCTCCGCGCCTACGCCGAGCTGGATGGCGCCCCGCCGGGAGCACCGATCGACATGACGGCCGGGGTGGCAGGAATGGTGGAGTTCAACGGAGGCCAGCCGCTTCACTGCCTGGCGTGAGCGGAAGGAGGATGAGCCGCACCCCGAGGTTGTCCTCGGGGGCGACCTCCCACGTGTCGGCGGTGACTCGCCGGGCCGCCGGTACCGCGGCCGGATCGGCCAGCGCGAAGCCCAGGTGGTGAATGCGACCCGGCCGCTCGCCCAGCCACTCGCCGATCGGCGATCGGGACCCGTCCGGCTCGGTCAATCGGATCCGCCCTGCTCCCGGCCATTCCAGGTCCACCCACCGTTCTCCCGCCGCCTCGCCCCGGGCCGTCTGCCTGCCGCCGAGCAGTCCGGCAAACAGCCGGAGGCCATCTTCGAGTCGCGCCACGGCGTGGGCCACCCGGACCAGGCTGGCCGCCTGGGTGTCACTCGGCCGCGGAAACCCTTCTGGGGGCGGGGTCCGCCATTCCTCCCCGGCAACCTGAGCCAGCTGGATGAGCACGCCGGGCCCGTCCTTTGGATGGATGAATGCCTCCTGCCAGCCGGGATCGGTGAGATCGACGTTCACGGGTGAGTAGCCGGCCGCCTCGCTCGCACGAAGCAGGGCTCGAAGGTCGGGGACCTTGAAGGTCAGGTGGTGAGGGCCGGGTCCGTTGCGGTCGAGGAAGCGGCGGAGGAAGTCGTTGCGTTCGATGTCGTGCGGGGCGAGGATCTCGAGCCGGATACCTTCCCGGAAGCCGAGCTGCGCCGGTGCGAAGCCAGCGGAGTACCCGCCCGACAGCCAGCGGCCGCCGAGATCGCCCGCGTAACGGGGAAAGGCCTGGGCGTGGCGGTCGACGGCGACGGCAACGTGATCGAGGTCAACGGTGTCAGGGGGCACGCGATGATGCTGGCTGAGCCGTCTCTAGGATCACAACTCATGCAGGTCGTCGGCTTTGATCACGTGGTGCTGGCCGTCTCCGACGTCGAGCGTTCCCTGTCGTGGTACGTGGACGTCCTGGGCCTCACCGGGGTCCGGGTCGAGGAATGGCAGCGCGGCGAGGTGCCCTTTCCTTCCGTCCGAGTGTCGCGAGAGACGATCATCGATCTGATCCCCCGGCGTCCGGACGGTGGTGGCCAGAACCTCGACCACCTGTGCCTCGTGGTCGAGCCCGCCGACCTGGTGGCGTGGGCCGAGTCAGCCGGGCTGAACATCCTGGACGGTCCCGACCGGCGTTTTGGCGCGCGGGGGGTGGCGACGTCCATCTACGTCCATGACCCCGACGCCAACATGGTGGAGCTCCGGTACTACTGACGCCGGTAGAGTCCGGACATGGTCATGGACTTCCGGCGGGAGACGCTGAACGGGCTGGCCGATCAAGTGCGGTCGGCCAAGGTGTCGGCGCGGGAGTTGGTGAGCCACGCCCTGGGCCAGATTGAAGCCCTCAATGGACGCCTGAACGCGTTCGTCGCCGTCGACGGCGATGCCGCCCTCGCCGCCGCCGCGGGCGTCGACGAATCGGTCGCACGGGGTGATGATCCGGGTCCCCTGGCGGGCATCCCGATCGGGGTCAAGGACCTGGAGGACGCGGCCGGCTTCCGAACGACCTCAGGTTCAGTCACACGCGAGCACGCCGAGATCGCGGCGAGCCACTCCGTGCTGGTCGAACGACTGGTTGCAGCCGGCTGTGTTGTCATCGGCAAGACCAACACGCCCGAACTGGGCTGCAAGGCCGACACCGAGAATCCGCTGTTCGGCCCGACCCGGAACCCCTGGGACGAGGCCCGCTCGCCCGGGGGCTCATCCGGTGGCAGTGCCGCCGCGATCGCGGCCGGCATGGTGCCGCTCGCCACCGGCAGCGACGGCGGCGGGTCGATCCGCATCCCGTCGGCGTTGTGCGCCCTGTCCGGCCTCAAGCCTTCCCTCGGCCGGGTGCCGGCCGGGGGACCGGAGCCGCCGGGATGGCCGGGCCTGTCGACCAAGGGGCCGATGGCGAGGACGACGATTGATGTCGCCTACGCCCTGGACGCGGTCATCGGGCCCGATCCGAGCGACCTCCATGCCTTGCCCATGCCAGAGCCGTCCTGGACGGCCGCCCTGGACGATCCTCACGTCCCGATGGCGGTCGCGTACTCGCCCACCCTGGGCTATGCCCCGGTCGACGCCGAGGTCCGGGCGGTGTGCGAGCGGGCGGTGGGCGCGCTGTCAGACGCCGGTGCCCGCGTGGTCGAGATCGAGACGGTGTTCGCCGAGGATCCGATCTGGACCTGGCTCACGATGACCAACGCCTTTCTGGCGCGGAGCGTCGAATCGTTCAGGGACACTCCGCTGTGGCCGCGAATCGACAAGGTCGTACAGACCAGCGCCGACGCCGGGCTCAAGGTCACCGGCGCCGACCTCGCCCGGGCGATCGACGAATGCCACCGGTTGAACCTGCGGCTTGTCAAGCTGTTTCGGGAGGTGCGGGTCCTGGTCACGCCGACCACCGCCGCCCTCCCTCCGCTATGCGGGGACCCCGGGCTGATCAACGGGGAGCCGGATCTCAACTGGGTCCGGTTCACCTATCCGTTCAACCTGACCCGGTCGCCGGCCGGGACGGTGTGTGCCGGCTTCAGCCCCGGTGGGTTGCCGGTTGGCCTTCA
>JBPYFF010000488.1:0-4951 GCA_051984455.1 Acidimicrobiales bacterium
CGCACGTGGAGATGGACGGAGCATGGGCTCTGTACGAGGCATGTGTCCGCCTCCAGCACGGCGACATCGACAGTGCCCTGGTGTTCGGTTCGGGCAAGTCCTCCGCCTCGAGCCCGGCCGAGCTGTATCCGCAACAGCTCGACCCCTATTACCTCGCGCCGATCGGGTTGGACCCGGTCTCCATGGCCGCCCTTCAGGCCAGGGCGCTGCTCGACGCCGGCCGGGCGACAGAGCGGGACCTGGCGGAGGTCGCGGCCCGCAGCCGCCGCAACGCCCTGAACAACCCCAACGCCCAGGTGCGGGGGGAAGTCGATGTCGAAAAGCTCCTGGCCGAGGACTACGTATGCGCCCCGTTGCGGCGCCATGACCTGCCACCGGTCTCGGACGCGGCGGCCGCCATCATCCTCGCGACCGAATCGAAGGCCCGGCAGCTGTCCCGCCGGCCGATCTTCATTCGAGGGATCGACCATCGGATCGAGCCTCATCAGCTCGGCATGAGGGATTTGACCAGGTCCCCCTCGACCGCCCTGGCCGCCCGGCGGGCGGGACTGGCAAACGGCACGCCGGACGTGGCCGAGCTGTCGGCCACTTTTTCCCCCCAGGAAATCATCCTGCGAGAGGCTCTCGGTCTCGGTGACGACACGGTGGTCAACCCATCCGGTGGCCCGCTCGCCGCCAACCCCGTCATGGCGACCGGGCTGATTCGCATCATCGAGGCGGCCCGGGCCCTGACCGAGGGCGATGGCGGCCCCCGAACCGCGCTGGCCCACGCCACCGGCGGCCAGTGCCTGCAACACAATCTCGTCTGCCTCCTGGAGGTGCAGTGATGGCCGAACCCTGCGCGATCGTCGGCATAGGCCAGACCAAGCACGACAAATCCCGCGCCGATGTGTCCATGGCGGGGCTGGTGCGGGAAGCGGCCATCCGGGCCCTCGACGATGCCGGCCTGACGTGGCGGGACATGGATGCGGTGGTCCTCGGCAAGGCGCCCGACGCCTTCGAGGGCGTGATGCAGCCGGAGCTGTTTCTGGCCGATGCCCTGGGCGCGGCCGGCAAGCCGGTCTTCCGGGTCCACACCGCCGGCAGCGTGGGCGGATCGACCGCGATCGTCGGGATGCACCTGATCGAGTCCCGTGTCCACCAGCGGGTGCTGGTGGTCGCCTTCGAGAAGCAATCGGAAGGCAACGCCCAATGGGGTTTGGCTGGCGGCCGCAGCGGCGGGATCGGCGCGGGCGGGGCGTTTGCGCCCTTCATCCGGGCCTACATCGAGCGGAGTGGCGCGCCTGAGTACATCGGCTGGCAGGTGGCGGTGAAGGACCGTCAAAACGCCCTGAAGAACCCGTATGCCCACCTCCGGCTGGCCGACATCAGCATCGAGAAGGTCAAGGACTCCCCGATGCTGTGGGACCCGATCCACTTCCTCGAGTCATGCCCTTCGTCCGACGGAGCCTGTGCCATGGTGGTGACCGACCAGGCTGGCGGCCGGGCGGCCGCGAAGCCGCCGGCCTGGGTGCTGGCCACCGCGGTGCGCAGCGAGCTGTCGACCTTCCCGGGTCGCGACGCCGTCCGCCCTCAGGCCGGTGTCGACTGCGCCCACGACGTCTACCGCCAGGCCGGCATCACCGATCCTCGCGGCCAGATCGACGTGGCCGAACTGTATGTGCCCTTCAGCTGGTACGAACCGATGTGGCTGGAGGGGCACGACATCGCCGGAGCGGGGGAGGGCTGGAAGATGACCGATCGGGGAGACACCGAAATCACGGGGTCATTTCCGGTCAACCCGTCAGGCGGGGTGCTGTCGAGCAATCCCATCGGCGCCTCGGGCATGCTTCGCCTGGCGGAGGCGGCTCTCCAGGTGCGGGGCCAGGCCGGCGAGCATCAGGTCGACGGTGCCCGGGTCGCCCTCGGGCAGGCGTACGGGGGAAATGCCCAGTACTTTTCCATGGCCGTCTTCTCCTCCGATCTGGAGCGGCCGCAATGACGGATCGGGTCGCCGACACCGCACCCGCGGGCACCGGGAAGGCGACCGTCTTTGACGCCGACAATCACTACTACGAGGCGCTCGACGCCTTTACCCGCCACCTCGATCCTCGCCTCGGCCCGCGCGTGATCCAGTGGGCCGAAATCGAGGGCCGGAAATACCACGTGATCGGCGGTCGGGTCAGCCGGGCGGTGGTCAACCCGACCTTCGATCCGGTGGCGCGGGCAGGCGCCCTCTCCGACTACTTCCGCGGCAACCCGGAAGGTCGACGGCCCCAGGAATACCTGGTCGAGCGAGAACCCATCCGCCCGGAATATCGCGACCGTGACGCCCGGCTCCGCACCATGGACGAGCAAGGAGTCGAGCGGATCTGGATGTTTCCCACCCTCGGCATGATCTACGAGGAGCTGCTCAAGCACGACCCGGCGGGCGTCGGGCTGATGTTCCGGGCGTTCAACCGGTGGCTGGACGAGGACTGGGGCTTTGCCTACCGGAACCGGATCTACGCCGCCCCCTACATGGCGCTGGCCGATGTCGATGTCGCCGTCGCGGAGCTCGAGTGGGCACTGGATCGGGGAGCGCGCCTTGTCGTCATGCGGCCGGCCGCACCCACGACCGCAGCCGGGCAGCGTCCACCGGGTGACCCGTGCTTCGACCGCTGGTGGGCCACCGCCAATGAGGCCGGCGTCACCGTGGTCGTCCATGCTGGCGACAGCGGCTACACGTCCAACGGCTACGCCAATGACGGCTTCTCGGCCGACTTCGCCGGGTCGGGGCGGCCGAGCATCAAGATGCTCTCGATGGAACGGGCCGTCTACGACTTCCTGGCGTCGCTCGTTTTCGACCAGCTCTTCGAGCGGTTTCCCAATCTGCGGATCGCGTCGGTAGAGAACGGATCGGAGTTCCTCCCGGACCTGTTCCGCAAGCTCCGGTCGGCGGCGCGCAAGCTGCCCGGATTCTTCCGCGAGGATCCGGTGGAGTCGTTCCGCCGCCATGTCTGGATCAACCCGTTCTGGGAAGACGACGTAGTCGAGGTGGTGCAGCTCATGGGCGACGACCGGGTCATCTTCGGCTCGGACTGGCCGCACATCGAAGGGCTGCGCTCGCCCCGTGACTACCTGGTCGAGTTGAAGCCCTTCGATGACTCGGCCCGGGCGCGAATCGCGGGTGGCACCGCGGCGGAGCTGACCGAGCTGCGCCCCGTCCAGCCCGTCACGTGAAGCGCCTGCAGACCGCCAAGGCAACGGAAGCGCTGGGGGCCGGCGACATCGATCTGCTGCAGCGGTCGCTCGAGCAGTTTCTCCGCCTGAACGCCAGCCGCCGGGTGCACGCCAAGCAGGCCGCGGCCGCGGGCGTCGTGATTTCCCAGCCCGGTTACCTTCTCCTCCGCCGGATCCAGGAGGACGGGCCCCTCTCCCTGGGTGACCTGGCCCGGATGGCCGACATGGATCCGGCCGCGGCCGGCCGGCAGGTCCGCCAGCTGGAAGATGACGGCCTGGTCACCCGCTCGGCCAGCGAGGGCGACGGGCGGGTCAGTCTGGTGAGCGTCACCGTCAGGGGGGCGGCGGCCCGTCGCCGTATCGCGTCCGTTCTCGAGGCCCACCTGTGCGATGTGCTGGAGCAGTGGTCACACCGCGACCGGCACCAGTTCGCCACTCTCCTTGACCGTTTCGTGGAAGACAGCCGCGCCACGCCGTACCGCTCGGGCTGATCTGGCAGCAGCCGGCCGCAGCCGACCGAAGCCGGCCGCGGATCTCCCGCTCAGCCCTCGAGTGCCCTGGCGGCGGCGGCGACGTACCGCTCGGGGGCTTCTTCGAAGCGTCGCCGGCAGTCCGGCCCACAGAAGTACCAGATCCGTCCCGCGTGTCCCCCTTGATACTGCGCCGCCGACGGGCGAACGCTCATTCCACACACCGGGTCGATCACGGCGTCGGCCACCCGGGGGCCCCCGGACTCGCCTGACCCCAGACTTTTCAGCCCGAATTTGCCCGCCGCTCGCAGGGCGACGAGCTCCGCCACGATCGCCACGCCGATCTCTTCGGAGCTGGTCGGGCCGAGATCCAGCCCGGCCGGAGCCCGCACTCTCGCCAGGTCCGCCTCGGCCACGCCTCTCGCCCGCAGGTAGTCGATGACGGCCCTCGCTCTTGGCCGGGACGCGACCAGCCCGATGTAACCGGCGTCGGTCCGAAGGGCCGTCTCGAGGGCGCGCTCGTCGTCATGGCCCTGGGTGGCCACCACAACCGCGGTGCGGCTGTCGGCGCTGACGGCCGCAGGGTCGTCGACCGCGGCCACCTGCCAGCCGAGGACCTGCGCCATCCCGAGCAGCACATCCACCGCCGGCGTCCGCCCGATGGCGACGACGTTGGGGGCGGGCAAGACCGGTTCCACGTACACCTCCATGGCGCCCTCGCTGGCGCACGCGATGGGCACCGTTTCGACGCCCTCCCGGTGGCCCCGCTCCAGTTCGTCGAGCGGGCCGAGGAGCAGCAGGCGGGGCCGGCCGTCTCGCAGTGCGATCAACGCCTCGCTGACGAGCCTGGGCTGGGCACAAGCCCCTCCGAGCCAGCCCCGCATAGTGCCGTCGGGCAGGATCAGGGCCTTGGCGCCCAGCTGGCTCGAGCTCGGGCCCCGACGCCAAACCACGGTGACGAGCGCAAATGGCTGCCCTTCGCGCTGCAGGGCCGCCGCCTGCTGGAGGATTGTCGAGATCATTATCGCAACCTGTTACCGGCCGCCGGCCGCTTGCGCCCCCTGCGCCCCCTGCGTTCCCTGTGCTGCCTTGATGGCCGCCCAGACCCGGTCGGGCAGCAGGGGCATATCGATGTTGCGCACGCCCAGGTGAGCCAGGGCGTCGATCACCGCGTTGACGAACGCGGCCGGAGAGCCGACGGTGGCCGATTCGCCCACGCCCTTGGCGCCGATCGGGTGGTGGGGCGAGGGTGTGACCGTCTCGGCCAGCTCGAACCGGGG
>JBPYFF010000489.1:0-5415 GCA_051984455.1 Acidimicrobiales bacterium
ACGTGTGGGGTACGGCCACGTTCTACGACATGTTGTTCACCGAGCCGGTCGGCACCTACCTGGTGTCGATCTGCACCAATATCGCCTGTCTGCTCAACGGCGGCTACGAGTTGCTCGAGCACGCCGAGGATCGACTGGGCCTGCGGGCCGGAGGGACCACGGCGGACGGCACGTTCACCGTCGAGGAAGTGGAGTGCATCGCCCTGTGCGGCAACGCCCCCTGTCTGACGGTCAACTGGCGATTCTTCGGGGACATGAACAACGAGAAGTTCGATCAACTGCTCGAGGACCTCCGCGCCGGGCGGTTGGCCGACACCGTGCCGCCGCACGGCACCCTCTGCCGGGTTCGTCGCACCGTTGGGCTCCTTGCCGGCGAGCGGGAAGCGCCACGATGATCACCGAGGCGCCCCGGATCGTTACCCGGCATCTCGGCATGGCCGAGAGCTGGACGCTCCGCGCCTATCTCAGCGCCGACGGCTATCAGGGCCTGCGCAAGGCGCTCACCATGTCGCCAGAAGAGGTGGCGCAGGAGGTGCAGAAAGCGTCCCTGCTCGGGCGAGGTGGCGCCGGCTTCCCCGCCGGCCAGAAGTGGAGCATGCTCCGCAAAGCCGAGCCGGTCTACCTGGTCGTGAACGGCGACGAGAGCGAGCCGGCCACCTTCAAGGACCACATGCTGATCGAAGAGGACCCTCATCAGATCGTCGAGGGTTCTCTCATCACGGCGTACGCCATCGGTGCCGCCCGGGTGTTTATCTACATCCGGGGCGAGTTCGCTCTCGGGCTGGAGCGGATGACGCAGGCGGTCAATGAAGCGTATGAGTACGGCGCCGCCGGCCGCGACATTTTCGGCCGCGGCTGGTCGATGGACGTCGTCGTCCACCCCGGCGCGGGTGCCTACATCTGCGGCGACGAAACTGGCCTGCTCGAAAGCCTCGAAGGAAAGCGGGGCTTCCCCCGCATCAAGCCACCGTTCTTTCCCGCCGCCTTCGGTCTGTATCAGGCGCCCACCGTGGTCAACAATGTGGAGACCCTCTCCAACATCCCGTGGATCGTCCAGAATGGCGGGGACGCGTTCGCCGCCCTGGGCGGCGAGGGTCGGTCCAAGGGAACCCGTCTGTTCGCGGTTTCCGGCCATGTGAACAAGCCCGGCAACTACGAGGTCGAGATGGTCAAGACGACCTTCCGCGACCTCATCTACGCGCCCGAATACGGTGCCGGGATCCCGGGCGACCGTCCGCTCAAGGCCTTCATTCCCGGCGGCGCATCGTCATACTGGCTCGGTCCCGACGACCTCGACGTGGCTCTCGACCAGGACGAGGTCCAGCAGAAGCACGGCACCATGCTGGGGTCCGGTTCGGTCGTCGCCATGGACGACAGGACCTGCATGGTTCGGGCCGCCTGGCGGATCACCCGGTTCTTCCACAAGGAGTCGTGCGGGCAGTGCACGCCCTGCCGGGAAGGCGGCGGGTGGCTGGAGAAGATCCTCGCCCGCATCGAGGGGGGCCAGGGCCGGGAAGCGGACCTCGATCTCTTGCTCGACGCCTGTGACAACATTGCGCCCGGTCTGAGCTGGCCGCCGCGGCAAACCACGATCTGCCCGCTCGGTCCGTCCATCCCGAGCTCGATCGTCTCTGCCATCAGGATGTTTCGGGACGAGTTCTTGTTGCACATAAAGGAAGGGGCCTGCCCCTATGCCGCCTAGGCCGCCGGCCGAGCGGGTCACGATCACCCTGGACGGCCGTCAGGTCGAGGCGTTCGACGGTGAAATGATCATCGCGGCAGCGGAGCGAGCTGGCGTCTACATCCCGCGCTTTTGTTACCACCCCAGGATGAAGCCGGTCGGGATGTGCCGGATGTGCCTGGTCGACGTCAAGGGGCCCCGGGGCTTCGCTCTCACCCCCGCGTGCTTCGTTGCCGTCGCCGACGGCCAGGAGGTCGTGACCGACTCCCCCGGGGTCAAGAAGGCCCAGGACGGCGTTCTCGAATTCCTCCTTGTCAATCACCCGCTCGACTGCCCGGTATGCGACAAGGGAGGTGAGTGCCCGCTACAGGACCAGACACTCACCTTTGGGCCCGGGGAGACGCGCTTCGTGGAGGAAAAACGGCATTGGGAGAAGCCGATCAACCTCTCCAGCCTCGTGCTGCTCGATCGGGAGCGCTGCATCCAGTGTGCCCGTTGCACTCGCTTCGCCGACGAGGTCGCCGGCGATCCATTGATTGCCCTGGCCATGCGGCGGGACGAGGTTGAGGTTGCCACCTTCCCCAACGACCCCTTCTCCTCGTACTTCAGTGGCAACACGGTGCAGATCTGTCCCGTGGGTGCCCTCACGGCCGCCCCATACCGGTTCAAGGCCCGGCCGTGGGACCTCGAACAGGTCGAGAGCACGTGCATGTCATGTGCGTTCGGTTGCCGCGTCGCGGTCCAATCGAGCGACGACCGCATCACCCGCTACCTGGGCATTGACAGCGACCCGGTCAACAGGGGATGGATGTGCGATAAAGGGCGGTTCGAGTTCGAAGCGATCATCAGTAACGACCGTCTGACCGCGCCTCTCGTGCGAAAGAGCGCTGAGCTGATCGAGGTCGGTTGGGGCGAAGCGCTCGACGCCGTGGCTGAGGGACTCGGTGGCGCGCTGCGGGTCCACGGTGGTGGAGCGATCGGGATCATCGGTGGCTCCCGGTTGGCCAACGAGGATGCCTACGCCTGGGCGAAGCTCGCCCGCGCCGTCCTCGGCACCGACAACGTCGACGCTCAGCTCGGTGACGGGTTGCCGGCCGAAGCGGTGCTTGGCCTTCCGCGGGCCACTATCGACCAGGCCTGTCAAGCCTCGGCCGTGATCCTGCTTGGCCCCGACCTCAAGGAAGAGCTTCCTGTCCTCTACCTGCGACTCCGCGAAGCCGTCCTCGGCGACGGGCTGCCGATCATCGAGCTGACCCCGCAGCGGACCGGCATGTCCCGCCACGCCGCCGCCACGCTCCTGTACCGGCCCGGGGAAGTCGCGCTGCTGGCCCAGGCGCTGGTCGCGACCGCCGATCCCGCCGGCGAGGTCGCGGGCGTGGCCGCAGCCGCCCTGATGCTGGCCCGGCGGGTGCTGGAACAGGCCAGGGAGAAGGACGGCCCGGATGCCGACGTGGTCGTGGTGCTTGGCCGGCCTTCTCTGGCGGAGTCCGGTTCTCACGTGGCGGCCGCCGCGGCCATTCTCGCTCGCCTTCCTGGCGTCGCCTTTCTTGGCGGGTTGCGGCGGGCCAACGTCAACGGTGCGCTCGACATGGGTCTGGCGCCCGGGGTGCTGCCCGGACGGGTCACGCTGGCCGACGGGCGGCAGTGGTATGAGACCAGCTGGGGGGCGTTGCCATCTGGCGCTGGTCTGGACACGACGGGGATGCTGAACGCGGCCGCGGAAGGTCGCCTGGCCGGGCTGGTCCTGCTTGGCGCTGACCCGCTGGCTGACTTCCCCGACCGGACCCTGGCGAAGCGGGGCTTGCAGGGCGCCGGGTTCGTCGCCGGCATCGACTGCTTCCTGACCGAGTCTCTGCAACACGCCGATGTGGTGTTGCCGGCTGCCACGTATGGAGAGCGCCCGGGGTCGTTTACCAACATCGAAGGTCGAGTGACCCGGCTGGGCCAGAAGATCACGCCACCTGGCGTCGCCTGGCCCGACTGGATGATCGCGGCCGAGCTCGCCTTTCGGTTGGGCGGTGATCTCGGATTCGACGACCTGCCGTCGGTGTGGAACGAGATCGAACGGCTGTCGCCCGCCCACGCCGGCGTTACTGCCGGACTTCTGGCCAGCCGCTCTGCCCGCGATGGCATCGTCGTTCCTCTGGGCGAGGGGTCTTTTGGTGTCGAGCCCGGAACGGGCCGGCCGGGCGGTGGTCCCGCCCGGATCGATCTGGCGACCGACGCGGGCGCCGGCGTGGAGCAACCGGTCCCGGCACCCATCGATCCGATGGCCGACCCGGGTATCGGCTCGGTTGAGGCGCACGGCGTGCCGGTCACGGCGGTGGCGGTCGACGATGAGGAAGGGGCAGCGGCAGCAGGGGAATCGGCAGCAGGGGAATCGGCAGCAGGGGACCCGGCCGTTCCGCCCCCGATGCTGCGGTTCGAAGCGGGGGAGGCGGCCGGACGGGTACCGATCCTCGACAGCTACTCCCTTCGCCTGGTCGCGACCCGAACGCTGTGGGACAACGGGACGCTTGTCCAGCATTCACCGAGCCTGGCGTCACTCCCGCCTCCGCTGCGTCTGCGTGTCAACCCCTACGACCTTGATCGCCTCGGTGTTCGCAGCGGCGGCCAGGTCAGGGTCATCTCGCCTCGAACGAGCATGGTGCTTGACGTTCTGGCCGATACCGGAGTGCCCCGAGGTTCGGCGTCGCTGCTGTTCAACGTCCCGGGAGACGGTGCGGCCGACCTCATGGATGCCACCTCACCAGTGACCGACGTCCGGATCGAGACGGTGTGATGGGCGATCCGCTCTTCGCTCACGGAGTGGATGCGACCGTCGTGGGAATCGTGATCCTCAAGGCGGTCATCGTCTTTGTGATTCTGCTCGTCAGCGTCCTGTTCATGATCTGGTACGAACGCAAGGTCATCTCGTGGATGCAGAATCGCTATGGGCCCAACCGCACCGGCCCGTATGGTCTCTTGCAGTCGCTGGCCGACGGAGTCAAGGTCTTTTTCAAGGAACTCTTCGTGCCGGCCCGCGCCGACCGGCCCGTTTACCGCCTGGCGCCGTATCTGGCCGTCGTTCCTGCATTCCTGGCCTTCAGCATCGTCCCACTGGGTGGCATCGTCATTATTGCCGGCCATCCCACCCGACTTCAGCTGGCGGACCCGCCCTGGGGGATCCTCTTCCTGCTGATGCTCTCGTCCATCGCGGTGTACGGCGTCATGCTCGCCGGCTGGTCGTCGGGCTCGAAGTACCCGCTCCTCGGATCCGTCCGCGCCTCGGCCCAGATGGTTTCTTATGAAGCCGCTCTGGGGCTGTCGACGGCGACGGTTGTATTGCTGGCCAGCTCGCTGCGGACCAGCACCATCGTCGCCCACCAGCACGGGCTCTTGCACTATCGGGGCAACACCATCCCGCTGCCGGCCTACAACGTCTTCAGGACATGGGTCATCCCGGCGATCATCTTCATGATCGCGGTGACGGCAGAGATGAACCGCCCACCGTTCGACCTGGTCGAGGCCGAGGAAGAGATCTCCGGTGGGTTCAACGTCGAGTACTCCGCCATCGGGTTCGCGTTCTTCTACCTGGCTGAGTACATGAACGTCATCACCATGTCGGCCATCATCGTGACCCTGTTCTTCGGGGGACCGGACGGCCCCAGGATCTTCGGCCACAGCGTCGGGCCCTTCTGGTTCGTGGTGAAGATCTTTTTCTTCCTGTTTGCCTATGTGTGGCTGCGGGCCAC
>JBPYFF010000490.1:0-3614 GCA_051984455.1 Acidimicrobiales bacterium
TGTCGATGGTGAGGTCGATCCCCGCTGCCCTGAGCTGGGCTTGCAGCTGATTCTCCGTGCTCACCGGCAAGGGGTCCCCTGCGGTGGCGGAGATCCGGAACGACAGCCGGCTTCCCGGCTTGGCGTAGACCCCATCGGGACCCAGCCGGTAGCCGTCTGCCTCGAGCTGCTGTTTCGCCTTGGCCACGTCCCCGCGGTCATACGGCCCGCCACTGGTGTCCTGATACTCCAGCTGGTTGCTGACGAACATGCGACTGTTGGCAACGACCGCGCTGTCGCTGATCTGGCCGGCGGTTTGGCGGACGACGGTGGGGCGGTCGATGGCGGTCGCGATGGCCTGACGGACTGCCAGGTCATTGAGGCCTGGGCTGTTCACGTTGAACGCCATTTGCTCGATCGACATGCCAAAGTTCAGCTCGGAGTTGATGTCGACCATGTTCCGGACGGCGTTCACCTGGTCGACTTGCGGTGGCGTTAGGTAGACCATATCCGCCCCACCCGATTGCAGCTGCGCGACTTGCTGGGTCGGGTCGGAAATGAAGTGATACACGATCGCGTCCAGGCTGGGCCGTGTCCCCCAGTAGCGATCGTTGGGTACGAGCGTCAGGGTGGAGCCCTTGATGTAGCTCTGGATCTTGTAAGGACCACCCGAGATCACGAGGTTCGGATCGAAGTTCTGGAAGCCCCGGTTCCAGCCAAGTCTTTCGCCGAGGTGAGCAGGAACGAGGTGCGACCACAGCGACTGCCAGTCTCCGAACGACGGGGAGAAGACAACCGTCACCGTCTTGCCGTTGTCCGCCCCGGTGACGGACTGGATGTCGCGATAGCCGGTCCCGTCGCTGCTGTCGTCGATGGGCTTGCCGTTGGTTGGACAGCTGGGATCGGTACAGCTGTCCAGTGTGTGGGCCGGATCGCGTTGCTGCTTCCAGAAGTAGATGAAGTCGTCGGCGGTGATCGGCACACCGTCCCACCACGTCGCGGCGGGATTGATCTTCATTACCACCGTCTCGGGATTCTGGTTGGTCACGGTCGCGCTCGACATCAACGCCTTGTCCAGGACCACTTGGTAATCGGGCGTCAGGTGGAAGACGCTCGGCCAGACCTGATCCATAACGCTCACCGTTGTCGGATTGTCATCGGTCGCGGTATTGACGTTGAAACCCGGAGGCTCTCCCGCCGTGGAGTAGTTGAGCGTGCCACCCCTCCGGCCGGGCTGCGTTGTCGACGTGGTGGCCGAGGTGCTCGTGGTTCCCTCGCCGGCCCGGCGGGTCCCGCTGCTGCACGCGGCCACCAGGACCGCAAGGCCCGCGATGAGCAACCCGATCCGATTGCAGCTAGCCAACGTACCGAGACCTCGTCCCCTCCGGAACCGCCGATGCCAGGAACACTCGAAGGGCAGCGCCATCCCCGCCCGGACCTCACGTGACGCTCCTCGGGGGTCCCCGGCGTCGGGCAGGAAGATAGCAGGTGGCCAGGGGACAATCGGGTCGCGGCCTGGACGGCCTGGGCGGCCGGAACGGCCTGGGCGGCCGGAACGGCCTGGCCGGCCGGAACGGCCTGGCCGGCTTACACCACCGCCTGCGTCTCGGCGAAATGACACGCAACCGGATGGCCCTGCCCTCGGTCCACCAGAGCAGGCTCTTCCTGCGCGCAGATGTCCTGGGCCTTCCAGCACCGCGTCCGAAAGCGGCACCCCGAGGGAGGCGCAGCCGGGCTGGGAACGTCACCCTCGAGCACGATCCGTTTTCGCTGCCGCTCCTTGCGCGGATCCGGTACGGGAACGGCCGACAGTAGCGCCTGGGTGTACGGGTGGGCCGGCCGGTTGTAGATGTCATCCCGGCTGCCGATCTCCACGATCTTGCCCAGGTACATGACGGCGACCCGATCGGAGATGTGGCGGACGACCGACAGGTCGTGGGCGATGAACACGTAGGAAAGTCCCAGGCGGTCCTGGAGGTCCTCCAGCAGGTTGATGACGCCCGCCTGAATGGAGACGTCGAGGGCGGACACCGGCTCGTCCAGGACCAGAAGGGCCGGGTCAAGGGCGAGGGCCCGGGCGATCCCGATCCGCTGGCGCTGGCCGCCGGAGAACTCGTGCGGGTAGCGGTTGACGTGCTCGGGGTTCAACCCGACGAGCTCCATGATCTCCTTGACCTTGGCCCGGCCACCCGAGCGCCAGAGGTGATGAACCCTCATCGGCTCGGCGATGATCCCTTGCACGGTCATGCGAGGGTTCAGCGAGGCATACGGGTCCTGAAACACGATCTGGATCCTGCGCCGAAGCCGCCGGATACGTGATGCCGGTGCGCCGATCAGCTCCTCACCTTCGAACTTGACCGACCCCGAAGTCGCGTCCAGCAGGCGGAGCAGCATGCGACCGGTCGTCGACTTGCCGCACCCTGACTCCCCCACCAGACCGAGGGTCTGCCCCTGCTCGACGTCGAAACTGACGCCCGACACCGCGTAGACATAGCCCTTGACGCTGCGGAACAGGCCGGCCCGGATGGGGAACTCCTTGACCAGATCTCTGACCTGGAAGATCGCGTCGCTGTCTGACGCGTTGCTCGCACCCTGAGGCGAAGTGGGTGACTCAGTGGTCGTGGCGGCCGAGCTGGTCTCGGTCATGACCCAGCGTCCGAGGGCACGTTCAGCGCCTCCACCGCCGCCGCTTCGGTGGAGCCGATGGCGGCGGCATCCTCGACCACATCGAGTTCGGCACCGACCTCGGCGTGCAGCTCAGCCAGCGTGGTGTCGCTCAGTGACTCGGCGAAATGACAGGCGCTCAGATGGGTCGCATAGGCGTGTTCGATGATGCGAAGGTCGGGCCGCTCGGTCGAGCACGGTTCTGGGAGCTTGGCGAAGTCACAGCGGGGGTGAAACGGGCAGCCCGACGGCACAAAGATCAGCGAGGGTGGCTGGCCCTTGATGCGATAAAGCCGCCCCCTCTTGTCGCCGACGTCCAGCCTCGGCAGAGAGGCGAGGAGCCCCAACGTATAAGGGTGACGGGAGGCATAGAAGATCTCGTCGACGGTGCCCATCTCGGCCGGCCGGCCGGCGTACATCACGAGCACCCGGTCGGCGACGCCGGCGACGACCCCGAGGTCGTGGGTGATCAAGATGATGGCGGAATTTGTTCGCTCCTGGATGCGCTCGAGCACCTCCAGGACTTGCGCCTGGATGGTCACGTCGAGCGCGGTCGTCGGTTCATCGGCAATGAGCACGTCGGGTTCATTGGAGATGGCCATGGCGATCATCGCCCGCTGGCGCATCCCCCCCGAGAACTCGTGGGGAAACTGATCCACTCGTGTTTCCGGGTTCGGGATGCCGACCAGGTCAAGCAGCTCTATTGCCTTTTTCCGCTTGGCCTGACGGCCGATCTTGGGCTGGTGGCTGGCGATCGCCTCTTCGATCTGATTGCCCACAGTGAACACCGGGTTCAGGGCGGCCAGGGCGTCCTGGAACACCATCGCCAGGCGGCCTCCCCGCAGCGTCCGGCGCTCCGACTCTCGCATGTGCAGCAGGTCCTGGCCGCGGAACAGGATCTGCCCCTCGATGATGGCCGTGCCGGGCAGAAGGCCCATGATGGCGAGCGAACTGACGCTCTTGCCGGACCC
>JBPYFF010000491.1:0-8583 GCA_051984455.1 Acidimicrobiales bacterium
GGCCTCGGCCTTCCGGTCGAGTGACCCCCTCCGGCCGAGTGAACCCTGCGCCCGACTGACCCCTCCGGCCGACTGACCTCGAGTGACTGCCGGCGTCTGACCCGGTCCTGCTAGACATCTCCTACCGTGAAGGCGCTCATTCTGGTCGGCGGGGCAGGCACGCGGCTTCGGCCGATCACCCATACCAGCGCGAAGCAGTTGGTCCCCGTCGCCAACAAGCCCATCCTGTTTTATGGCCTCGAAGCGATAGCGGACGCCGGGATCAAAGAGGTGGGCATGATCGTCGGCGACACGGCGGCCGAGGTGATGACGGCGGTCGGGGACGGGTCGCGGTGGGGCCTTCAGGTGACGTACCTGCCGCAAGAAGCGCCACTCGGACTGGCCCACTGTGTCCTCATTGCAAGGGACTTCCTTGGCGACGACGACTTCGTGATGTATCTGGGCGACAACCTCATCCAGCAAGACCTGAAAGGGTTCGTCGACCGATTCGAGACAGAGAGGCGCCGGTCGACCATGCCGACGCTCGACGCGGCCGGGGAAGTGCGGCCGCCGTCGGCCCAGATCCTCCTCGCCAGGGTCCCCGATCCGCACCAGTTCGGGGTGGCCGCGCTCGATGCGGGCGGCGGTGTGCTTGGTCTGGAAGAGAAGCCGGAGAACCCAAAGTCCGATCTTGCCCTGGTCGGGGTCTACTTGTTCGACGCCAACGTCCATGAAGCGGTCAGGACCATCTCCCCTTCCGGACGGGGCGAGTTGGAAATTACCGATGCCATCCAGTGGCTGATCGACCACGGGCGAGTGGTCCGGAGCGAGATCTTGACCGGCTGGTGGATCGACACCGGCAAGCTGACCCCGCTCCTTGAAGCCAATCGACTCGTCCTCGAAACGCTCGAGCGGCGGATCGATGGCCGGGTCGACCCGATGTCCCAGATCGACGGTCGAGTGGTGGTGGAAGAGGGTGCAACCATCGAGCGCTCACACATCCGCGGCCCCGTGATCATTGGCCGCCGCACCCAGGTGGTCGAGAGCTTCATCGGCCCGTTCACCGCCATCGACGCCGACTGCGAGATCCACGACTCGGAGATCGAGCACTCGGTCATCCTTTCCCGCAGCCGGATACACGATGCCGGGCGTCTGGAGGACTCGCTCCTCGGCCGGGACGTCGAGGTCAACCGGACGCAACGGCGGCCCCGCGCCACCCGGTTGATGGTCGGCGATCATTGCCAGATCGACCTGACCTGACCCGAGGGTGCCCGTCCGGGCCTCGGGCCGGACTGGCCCGACGATCGTCAGCAGGTACCCTCGCAGGCCGTGAGAGTCTTCATCACGGGTGGCGCCGGATTCATCGGCTCCAACTACGCCCGATGGCTGATTGCCAACACCGATGACGCCATCACCATCTACGACGCGCTCACCTACGCCGGCAACCTGGAGACCCTGCGTGACGTCGAGCGGGCGGCCGCAAGGTCCAGGTACCGCTTCGTCCATGGCAATATCTGTGACCTCGCCGCCCTCGAGCAAGCGCTGGCAGGCCACGATGCAGTCGTCCACTTTGCCGCCGAAAGCCACGTCGACCGTTCGATCGCCACGCCGGCGGACTTCGTCCTCACCAACTGCGCCGGCACCAACCTGGTCATGCACGCCGCCCGCCGGGCCGGGGTGGAGCGCATCCTGCACATCTCGACTGACGAGGTGTACGGCTCGGTTGCCGAGGGCTCGTCGAAAGAGACCGACTGCCTCGAGCCGCGATCGCCGTACAGCGCGTCAAAGGCGGGATCCGACCTGATCGCGCTTTCGTACCACGCGACCTACGGCCTGCCGGTACTGGTGACCAGGACGTCCAACAACTTCGGCCCCTACCAGTATCCGGAAAAGGTGATCCCGCTGTTCGTCACCAACCTGCTCGACGGCATGCCTGTGCCCCTGTACGGAGACGGCCTCAACGTGCGGGACTGGTGCTACGTCGACGACAACTGCGCCGCGCTCGACCTTGCGCTCCGCAACGGCACTCCGGGCGAGATCTACAACATCGGCGCGGGCAACGAGATCCCCAACCGCCAGTTGACGGACATGCTGCTCAGCTTGTGCGGAGCGGGCGAGGACATGGTCGAGTATGTGACCGACCGGCTGGGCCACGACCGCCGTTATTCCGTCGATGTCAGCAAGATCCGCGCGCTCGGCTGGTCGCCCCAACGTCGTCTCGAGGACGCGCTGGCCGAGACGGTCGAGTGGTACCAAAACAACCGGTGGTGGTGGGAGCCGTTGAAGTGCGCACCGCTGCAGGCTGGAGGCATCTAGCCGATGCGCGTCGTTATTACCGGGGCGGGCGGCCAGCTGGGGCAGGACCTGGTCAGGTCTTTCCTTGACGCCGCCAGCCATCATGAGGTCAATGGGCTCCGGCGCGACCGGCTCGATGTCGGCGACAGGGACGCGGTTCTGCAGGTCATCGGGGCAGTTCGCCCCGACGTCGTCGTTCACGCCGGGGCGTGGACCGCTGTTGATGCCTGCGAAGGCGATCCCGATCGGGCTTACCGGGTGAACGCGCTCGGAACTCGCCACGTCGCTGAGGCGGCTCGCCTGACGGGTGCCCATGTCGTGTACGTCTCCACCGACTACGTATTCGACGGTTCGTTGGATCGACCGTACCGAGAGTGGGACGACCCCAACCCGCGATCGGTCTATGGCCGATCCAAGCTGGCGGGCGAGAGGGAGGTGCTGGCCGGCGTCCCGGGCGCGACCGTCGTGCGAACGTCCTGGGTATTCAGCACGCATGGAGCCAACATGCTGAAGACGGTGCTGCGCCTGTCGGCGGAGCGCCCGGAGCTGGCGTTCGTCGACGACCAGCGCGGCTGCCCCACCTCCACCGAGGATCTCTCTCGCATGGTGGTCACCCTCAGCTCGGCCCGGCTTCCCGGGCTCTTCCACGTGACGAATCAGGGGCCGACCACCTGGTACCAGTTCGCTCGCGAGGTCGTTGCTGCTGCCGGCCGGGATCCGGGGATGGTGAGGGCAGTCAAGACGCGTGAGCTGCAGCCCCCGCGCCCGGCACCGCGTCCCGCCAACTCGGTGCTGGACAACAGTGCCCTTCGTCTCCACGGAATGGCTCTGCTTCCGGACTACCACGAGCCGCTCGAACGAGCGGTAAAGCAGCTGGAGGCAATGTGAGTCGGGTCGCGGTCATTGGAACGGGGTACGTCGGTCTGACGACCGGAGCGTGCCTGGCCCACCTCGGGCACCAGGTGATCTGTGCCGACATTGATCCGGTCAAGATCCAGCTCCTTCAGTCCGGCCAGATTCCGATCTACGAGCCAGGGCTCGAGGACCTGGTCCACGAGGGGTTGACCACCCGCCGGCTTTCCTTCGTCCTCGGCGCGGCCGGCGCAGTGCCGGATGCGGAATTCGTCTTCCTGTGTGTTCCAACCCCACAGATGGCGGACGGCACGGCTGACCTGACCTACATCCAGCAGGCGTCGGCCGAGATCGGACCAGCGTGCGCCAGTGACGCGATCGTCATCAACAAATCAACGGTGCCGGTTGGATCGACCCGGGTCGTGGAGCGCGTTCTCGAGCGGAACGATCTTTCTGTCGTCTCCAATCCGGAGTTCCTGCGAGAGGGCCAGTCGGTCCACGATTGTCTGCACCCCGACCGGATCGTGATCGGCAGCGATGACCAGGCGGCCGCCATTCGCGTCGCGGGCCTCTATGAACGGATCGCTGCCCCCCTCATCGTCACCGACCCTGCGACGGCCGAGACCATCAAGTACGCCTGCAATGCCTTCCTTGCCACCAAGCTGTCCTTCATCAATGCCGTGGCCAACCTCTGCCAGGCGGTCAGCGCAGACGTGCGGGATGTCATCCTCGGCATGGGCTACGACAAGCGGATCGGCTTCGAGTTCCTGAAACCGGGACCCGGGTGGGGCGGCAGCTGCCTTCCCAAGGACTCCCGGGCCCTCCTGCGCATCGCCGAGGATCACGGTTACCGCTTCGACCTCCTGGAAGGTGTCATCGCGGTCAACGACGCGCAGCTCGACCTGGTGGCATCGCGCATCGAGCGGCTGGCGGGTGGTGACCTGAGAGGCGTCAGGGTCGGGGTGTGGGGCCTGACCTTCAAAGCCGACACCGATGACTTACGGGACAGCCCCGCGCTACAGGTGGTGCAGCGGATCCAGCAGCGCGGCGCCGCGGTCCGGGCGTATGACCCTACGGTGGACGGCCAGGTCTCGCGCCTGCCCGGGCGGCTGTCCTTGGACGTCTGCCAGGATGCCTACGCGGCATGCGCGGATGCAATGGTCCTGGCGGTGCTCACCGAGTGGGACGAGTTCCGGTGGGTCGACTTTGCCAAGGTGTCCGAAGCCATGGCCGCGCCGACCATCTTCGACGCCCGGAACCTGCTTGACCCCGGCCCCCTCCGGCGCAGGGGCTTTCGCTACGAGGGCATGGGGCGCAATTGAAGCGCGTCGTCGTTAGCGGGGGAGCGGGCTTCCTTGGATCCCACCTGTGCCAGGCCCTGCTCGCCCGTGGCGACCAGGTGCTCTGCATGGACAACCTGGTCACCGGTACAGCGACCAACGTAGCCGGGCTCGTTGGACAGGAACGCTTCACGTTCGTCCGGCACGACGTATCGAAACGGGTGTCGGTCGACGGGCCGGTCGACGCGGTGATGCACCTCGCCAGCCCGGCGTCGCCCAGGGACTTTCCCGAGATCCCGATCAAGATCCTCAAGGTGGGCAGCCTCGGCACCCACAATCTGCTGGGACTGGCCAAGGCCAAGGGGGCCCGTTTCTTCCTCGCGTCCACCAGCGAGGTCTACGGTGATCCGGTGGTTCACCCCCAGGTGGAGAGTTACTGGGGAAATGTCAACCCCATCGGGCCCCGGGGGGTTTACGACGAGGCCAAGCGGTTCGCAGAAGCTTTGACGATGGCGTATCACCGCCAACACGGCGTCGACGTCCGCATCGCCCGTATCTTCAACACCTACGGCCCGAGGATGCGTCCCGACGACGGCCGGGTGGTGTCCAACTTCATCGTCCAGGCGCTGACCGGTAAGCCGTTGACCGTGTACGGCGACGGGAGCCAGACCCGCAGCTTCTGCTATGCCAGCGACGAGATCCGCGGTTTTCTCGCTCTGCTTGATTGCGACTACGTCGGTCCGGTCAACATCGGTACGCCCGATGAGTTCACCGTTCTCGAACTGGCCAAGCTGGTGGTCGAGATCACCGGTTCACCGTCGGAGATCAGCTTCGAGCCCTTACCGCAGGACGACCCGGTCCGGCGTCGACCGGATATCAGCCTCGCCACCAGCGTCCTGGGATGGCGGCCGGAGGTCCCGCTTCGTGACGGGCTGGGGCAAACAGCGCAGTGGTTCACGAAGGCCTTGCGGAACGAGCGAGCCGGCCCGTGAGGGAGAGTGACGACAAGGAGAGGAGCGAATGCGGCGCCGACGCCCCGCCCTCGTACAAGCTGCTGTCGGTGATTGTGCCGGTCTACAACGAGCGCAACACGGTGGGGGAGATCATTCGCCGGATGCGACTGGTCGACCTGCCGATAGAGCGAGAGATCGTGGTCGTCAATGACGGCTCGGTCGACGGCACCGACAAGATCCTGGCTGCGCTGGAAGACTCGACGGTCCGGGTCAAGAGTCACCCCGCCAACCGCGGCAAGGGCGCCGCCATCCGGACAGGCATCAGCGCCGCCCGCGGCGATGTGGTGCTCATCCAGGACGCCGACCTCGAATACGACCCGCAGGAGTGGCCGCGCCTGATCGCTCCGCTGCTTCTCGGCAAGGCCCAGGTCGTCTACGGAAGCCGGTACATCGGCGAGCGGGAAGCGTCGTCGTTCGGTCGCTGGCTCGGTGACCACTCGCTCGCCTTGCTGGCAGCCCTGCTCTTCAACACCGCCATCTCCGATGTGGAGACGGGCTACAAAGTGATGGACCGTACCGTTCTTGACAGCCTCAACATCCAGGCCGAGGGGTTTGAGTTCGAACCGGAGATCACGGCCCGACTGCTGCGCGGCGGCCATCGAATCTACGAGGTGCCAGTGTCCTACTCCCGCAGGTCGCACGGTGAGGGCCGGAAGTTCACCTGGCGAGACGAGGTCGTGGCTGCCTGGACCCTCGTGCGACTGCGCTTTCAACGGGAGCGGTCATGACGGCCGTCCCGGCCACAAACCCCGACCCGCGGCCCGACGTGAGCGCCGTCGTGGTCAACTACAACGCCGGGCAGGCGCTCGGCGACTGCCTCGCCAGCCTTCGCGCTGAGCAGGTGGCCGAAGTCATCGTCGTCGACAACGGGTCTCGTGACGACTCCTTGCAGGCACTGCGAGCTACTGACGACGCCGCCGTCTGGCAACCGGTGGGCGAGAACCTCGGGTATGGCCGGGCGGCCAACGTGGGTGCCCGGTCGGCCCACGGCCGCTACCTGGTCGTGTGTAACCCGGATCTCGTCGTGAAACCGGGAACGGTCGCCCGCCTGACGGCCGTCATGGACCGGGAGTCTGAGGTGGGCATCGCCGGGCCACGAATCGTCAATGCCGACGGCGTCCTGTACCCGTCGGCGCGCGCCTTCCCCTCACTCGTCGATGCAGTCGGCCACGGCCTCCTCGGGCTGCTTCGTCCTGGCAACCGCTTTAGCCGCCGATACAAGCTGCTCGACTGGGACCACGCGGACACGAGGACGGTGGACTGGGTGTCAGGGGCGTTCTTCCTCGTCCGCCGTGATGCCTGGAACGCAATCGACGGCTTTGATCCCGGCTACTTCATGTACATGGAGGACGTCGATCTCTGCTGGCGGATCACCAGGGCCGGGTGGGGGGTGGTGTATGAACCGGCCGGCGAGGTCGTTCACCGGCAGGGGATGTCGACCGACCAGCGCCCCTACCGAATGATCCTGGCCCATCACCGGTCAATGTGGCGATTTGCCGGCCGGTCCACCCAGGGGTGGCGGCGGGCCTTCCTCCCCGTAATCGGAATCGGCCTGGTGGGGCGAGCGGGAGTTGCCTGCGCGAGCAAATGGCGGGACGACCGTCGAGGGAAACGCCGAGGGTCGAATCCCACAGGATTCGGCCGGTCGCGGGAGACGGTCCGGCCTGACCGGCCCCTGACCCGCGCCTGACCGGCCCCTGACGGGCCTGACCGGGCCCTGACCGGCCCTGGGAAACGGTCCGGGCCTGCCCCCGACGATCCATATGACGGGCCGTGGGGTAGCCTCATGCCTGCTATGGGCAAGGCATCTTCGAGCAAGAAGGTGGCGCGCGCGGCCGGTACCGGTGGCGGGCGCACCAGTCGGGGCAGGACGCCCTGGGTGTACTACCTGACGATCGCAGTTGTGGCGGTCCTCGGGGTCGCCGGCGTCTACAGCAGCCGCCAGCATCGTCTGCAGACGATCACCACCGCCGGAAAGGTGCCCCCGCGGGCGGGCCAGGACCACTGGCACGTCGCCTACGGCATCTATGTGTGCGACACCGCGACCAAGGGCCATTTCCTTCCGGCCATCACCAACCAGAACGATCCCGTCGGCATTCACACCCACGGCGACGGCGTCATCCACGTCCACCCCTACTACGACTCCTCGGCCGGTAAGAACGCCACCCTCGGCAAGTTCGCCAGTGCTACCCACATGACGCTCAACGCGGGTGAGCTGAAGTACCCGGGAGGCCACGATTATCGGGACGGCGACAGCTGCGGCGGAAAGCCAGGTCGGGTCCAGGTCTACGTGTGGGGGACTCCCACGACGCAGGTCAGCGAGGTGCCCGCGCTCGTCAAGGTGCCCGGCGTGCTCTCCACCGTCAACCCCCCCGACGTCCGGCTCTTTAACAACAACCTCATCACCATCGCCTTCATGCCGAAGGGCGCACATATCCCGCCCCCGCCGGCGCAGTCGATCTACAGCCTCCAGCACTTGAACGACGTCACCCAGACGCCGTCGACCACCACCACTGCGCCCGGCTCGACCGCGACGACCGCGCCGAGCACAGCGACGACCGCCACCACGGCCCCCAGCTCAGCGACGACCGCCCCCAAGAAGTGAACGCGGTCGTCCTGGTCGGAGGCGAAGGAACGCGCCTCCGGCCGCTGACCTTCACCACGCCCAAATCCATGTTGCCGGTCGCCGGTCGGCCGATCATCGAGCGGGTGGTCCGATGGCTGGCGTCCTATGGCGTCGATCAGGCCGTCCTTTCCCTGGGGTACCGGCCGGATGCGTTTCGTGCCGCCTTCCCTGAGGGTCAGTGTGCCAACGTCCGGCTGGCGTATGCGGTCGAACCGGAGCCGCTCGGCACTGCGGGAGGCATCGCATTCGCGGCCCGCCAGGCCGGGCTGGACGAGACCTTCCTTGTCGTCAACGGCGACGTCCTGACTGACCTTGATCTGGGCCAGCTCATTACCCTCCATCAAGACCGGGCGGCGGCCGCGACCATTGCCCTGACTCCCGTCGACGACCCCTCCCGTTACGGCGTCGTCCCCACGGACGACCGCAGCCGGGTGACGGCGTTTATCGAGAAGCCGGCAAGGGACGAGGCGCCGACCAACCTCATCAACGCCGGGACCTACGTGCTGGAGCCCGAGGTCCTCGATCTCATCCCGCCTGG
>JBPYFF010000492.1:0-2403 GCA_051984455.1 Acidimicrobiales bacterium
GTGACGTCATGGGAGAGGACGATGCGGTCGCTGTAGCCTTCGGCGCACAGTTGCTTCAGCGTCTGGATCCTCACGTCCATCTCGGGGAGACCCATGTCCGGCAGGTACAGACCGAAGCGGTCAGCACCAATGGTGGATCCGGCGTCAAGGAGCGCTCTGAGGTAGGTCAGGTCGGTTGAGTCACCGCTGTGGCCAATGATCACCCGGCTGAGGTCGACGCCCTCCTCGGCAAAGATCCGTTGCTGGTCAAGGCCGTTGCGGTGGGCCACGTCGGTGTGGGTCGTGATAGGCGCGCCGGTCTCACGGTGGGCCCGGGCGACGGCACGCAGGATCCGCTCGATGTTGGGTGTGACTCCGGCCCGGTCGGTCGCGCTCTTGATGAGCGCCGCCTTCACACCGCTGCCGGCGATGCCCTCGGTGATGTCGCGGATGAACATGTCGGTGAGGATGTCCTCCACCTTGCCGTCCACCTTCTTGGCCGGATGACCGTACTGGTAGAAGAAGGAGAGATAGTCGTAGGTGTAGATCCCGGTGCACACGACGATGTTGATGTCCACCTCGTCATTGATTCGCTGCACCGCCTCGATGTCCCGGCCGTGCCCCAGGGCAGTGCAGTCGACGATGGTGCCGATTCCACGGTCTTTGACCTGACGAAGGGTCTCCGCCACCGACCGAAGCACCGCGCCTTTGTCGTTCGTCCAGCTGAGATCGGGGTACTCCTTTTCGATCTCGGCCGTGATGTTGACGATGTGCTCGTGCATGAGGGTCTGGCCGAGGTCGGTGGTCTCGACCGGGCCCCTGACGGTTGAAACAGTGGTCATCGGGATCCCCCTTTAGCTTCCTTCACGACCATCGGCACCGTTCGCCAGCCCCACTGAAAGCTCGACGGCGGCCGCCGAGCGGCATCCAGGTCGATCTCGTAGTCGGGAACTCTTGCCAGCACCTCTTCCACCAGGATGCGGCCTTCCAGACGGGCCAGATGGTTGCCGGGGCAGAAGACCTGGCCCTGGCCGAAGGCAAGGTGACGCCGGATGGGACGGTTCCAGCGAAACTCGTCGGGGTCGTCGAACTCCCGCTCGTCCCGGTTGGCCGACATCAGCAGAGGAAAGATGCGATGGCCCACTCCGAGCTCTTGCCCCGCGATCGTGATCGGCTTCTTGACCGTGCGGCTGAACCACTGAGCGGGTGCGCAATAACGGAGCATCTCCTCGAAGGCGGTCAGGCAGTTGGCCGGATCAGCCGCAACCTCGCGTCGTTGGTCGGGGCGCCGCCAGAGCTCCATTAGCCCGTGGGCGACGACCTTGGGAAGCGTCTCGACCCCCCCGAACAAGATGACCGCCAGTACCGAGACGCTGATCTCCTGGTCGGTGAGTGGCCGGCCGTCCAGCCGGTAGTGGACCAACCCGTCGACCAGGGGCAAGTCACCATTGGCGCCCGCGGCCCGGCGAGCGGCAACGATGTCGGTGACCCGCTCGCAGAGTCGCGCATACTGCTGCTGCTGGTGGGAGAGATCCTGGGCGCCCGGAGCCGACGCCAGCACGGCGTCGAAGATGATCCCCGCCTCCTCGAGCGGCAGGCCAAAGAGATGGCACATCGTCTCCGCGGCCACGATTCCCCCGTAATCCCTCGTGACGTTGAACCGCCCTTCGGGAATGAGCTCGTCCAGGCGCGCTCGGGCGCGCGACCGCATGAACCCCTCGAGCCTCGCCGCCGCCGACCTCCGCAGGGGAGGCAGGACCACCTGGCGAATCTCCTCATGGATGGGCGATTCCGTGTACGACAGGACCTGGAGGGGGTTGTACCCCGGCGGGGGGACGACTCCCCGGTTGGACACGACCAGCTGCTCCTTGAACATCAACGTGCCCTCGGTGGTCGTGATCCTGCCCTCGGTGTCGGTCAAGATGTCCCACACGTCCTGGAACCGGGAGATGGCCCAGGCGTCGTACTGCTCGATGAAGTAGGCCGGATAATGATCGCGGAGGATCTTGTAGAACGGGAGCGGGTCGGTCATCACGTCGACGGCGAAGGGGTCGTAGCTGAAGCTGTGGGCCGTCGACTGCGTCATCGCTGTTCCTGTCCTGCCGTGGCGCCGGCGCCAAACCGTTCGACATGGCGGGGCCAGGCTTGGGGGTTGATCAGGTGCCGCGGCCGTCTCCCTCGCAGCGCGTCCAGCGCCAGCCGCACCGGAGTCATGGAGGACGCCCAGAACACCTCGGACGCGTTCCCCCCGACGTGCGGGGTCAGGATGACGTTGTCCAGGTCGAAAAAGGGGTGACCGGCCGGAAGTGGCTCGGGATCGGTCACGTCCAGCGCCGCCCCCGCGATGGTGCCCTCCCGGAGGGCGGTGAGAAGAGCGTCGCTGTCCACGACCTTGCCACGAGCGGTGTTGACAAGGAAGGCCGA
>JBPYFF010000493.1:0-10963 GCA_051984455.1 Acidimicrobiales bacterium
CCGACGACGTGGAAGCCGAGCGCGAGGTCATCGGCGAAGAAATTTTGATGCACGCCGATGAGCCGGCCGACCTGGTGCACGAACTGTTCGCGGCCGCCCTGTTCCCGGACCATTCCCTGGGGCGGGACGTCCTCGGTGACGAGAAGACCATTTCCGCCATGGGGCGCGACCAGATCGCGGCCTTTCACGCTCACCACTACCGCCCCAGCAATATCGTCCTGTCGGCCGCCGGCCATCTCGACCACGACCAGATCGTGGCCTCGAGCGAAGGGGCCTTCACCGGCTCGGCCGCAGGGACCCAGCCGGCGCGCGTCGCTCCTTCCCAACCGGGCGGAGCGAGAGTGGTGCTCAGCCGGCCGGGCGAGCAGGCTCACCTGGTGGTCGGAGTGCCTGCGCTCGACCGGGACGACGAGGATCGCTATGCCCTCGCCGCCGTCAATCACGTGCTCGGGGGAGGGATGTCGAGCCGTCTGTTCCAGGAGATACGGGAGCGACGGGGTCTGGCCTACTCGGTGTACTCCTACCGGGCCTCCTACCAGGGGGCAGGGGCGCTGGCCATCTATGTCGGTACCAGTCCCGCCCGGGCGGGGGAGGTCCTTGGCCTGATCGAGGCGGAGCTGGACAGGTTGATCGCAGGCGGGATCAGTGAGCGGGAACTGGCGATGGCCAAGAGCCATTTGCTCGGTTCCCTGGCCCTGTCACTCGAAGACTCCGGAGCCAGGATGAGCCGGCTCGGGCGGAGTGAGCTGGTCCACGGAAGGGTGCCACCGGTTGAAGAACTGGAAGCACGGCTCCACGAGTTGACGATGGCCGATGTCGAGCGGGTCGTGGCTCGGGTGCTTCCCGGTCCCAGGGTGGTGGCGGGGGTCGGGCCCTTCACAGAAGAGGATCTCTAACACCGCCATTAGGCTCAACCGGCATGCGGGTGATCGTCTTTGGCGCGGCCGGTCGGATGGGTGCCGAGGTGTGCCGCGCCGTGGCCGGCGACCCGGATCTCCAGCTGGTCGGCGCGGTGGATCCTCATCATGCCGGCATCGATGTTCGCTCCGTGACTGGGGCGGACGTCGCCGGGATCCAGGTCGATGCAACCTCGGACGCACTGGACGGCAGTGAGGCCGACGTCGCGGTCGACTTCACCGAGCATGACGCCGCCCGGGCCAACCTGGTCTGGTGCGCCAAGAACGGCATTCACGCCGTCGTGGGCACGACCGGTTTCACCGAGGCGGACCTGGAAGAAGTCGGGCAGCTGTTCCCGCCCGGCGGTCCGGCCAACTGTGTCGTCGCGCCCAACTTCGCCATCGGCGCGGTGCTCATGATGCGCTTCGCCGAGCTGGCTGCGCCCTGGTTCGAGTCCGGCGAGGTGATCGAGCTTCACCACGACGGGAAGGTGGATGCGCCATCGGGGACCGCGCTCGCCACGGCCCGGCGGATGGCGGCCGCCTCCAGCCATTGGGGTGCCGACCCGACACGAACGGAAGTGGTGGCGGGAGCCCGGGGCGGGGCGGGTCCGGCGGGCATCCGGATGCACTCGGTCAGGCTGCGTGGACTGGTCGCCCATCAAGAGGTTCTCCTCGGCACCACCGGTCAAAGCCTGACGATCCGCCACGACTCCTACGACCGCAGCTCCTTCATGCCCGGCGTCTTGCTCGCGATCAAGTCGATCTCGACCCGGCCAGGCCTCACTGTCGGGCTCGATCAGTTGCTCGGGATCTGAGTCCGCCCCGGCCTGGCGACGTTCAGGCCGGCAGTTGGGCCAGCCCTTCCCGGGCTGCCCACGCCGCCACCTCGGCCCGGGACGACATGCCGAGCTTGGCCAGGATGTTGCTGACATGGACCGACGCCGTCTTGGTCGAGATGTAGAGGCGCTGCGCGATCTGACCGTTGGTCAGTCCTCCTGCCAGCAGGGCGGCCACTTCCCGCTCCCTGGTGGTGAGGGCTCCCTCGGCCGCGGCAGGGGACTGGGTGACCCGGCGGACGAGGGCAGCGGCCTGGTCCGCTCGCCAGCCCGGCCAGCGAGCAAGCGCTCTCAGGGCCCGCTCGGCGTGCTGCCTGGCCTCCTCCAGCGGGCCCGTCAACAGCAAGCAGCGGGCCATCCCTTGTTCGGCGTCGGCGACCATGAAGGCCGGGCGGTACCCGACCGGGTCGGCCAGCGCGGCCCGGTAGCACGCCAGGGCCGCGACAGGGTCCCCCTCGACCTCCAGTATCGCTCCTTCGACGTGCTGGCGCATCGACTCAGGCTCACCCGGCCACGGTGGCCAGGCGTCATCCAGCTGGCCGACGATGGACCGCACCAATCCGGGATCCGTCCCGTTGCGAAGCAGCGTCGTCGCCGCGGTCAGCATTGGCTCCCGGGCGTGGTTACTCCGGCCACCCCCCGGCCCTGCCGTTCGGAGCAGACGCTCGCCCGCCTCGGCCGGCTCGCCCTGCAAGGCGAGGAGTTCGGCCCCGTGCGCCTCCGTCGCCATCCACAGCGCGTAGTCGTTGACGGCCTCGGGACTGACGGGCAATCGGGCGGAGGCCTGGTCGAGCTCGCCTGCTTCGATTTCGATGGTGACCTGGTACTCCAGCCGCCACCATCGCTCCTTGCCCTCGTCCACCCCGACAGTGATCAGATGGGACCGGGCCGCCTCCATGTCGCCTTCGACGATGGAAAGACCCGCGGCCAGGGTGGCCCACATCGCCATGGTTTGACCCTCGCGGCCGGTCCGCGAAGCCACCCGGCGCATCTCGTCCAGCGCCGCCCGCATGCGCTCCGGCGGCCAGCGACGAGTGCCCGGGCCGAGCATGTTGTTGAGTGCCCGGACCTGGTTCCAGCTGTCTCCCACCGCCTCGGCTTCCTGGCGGGCCTGTTCGAGTATGGCTGCCCCCTCCTCAAATCGACCGGGCAGGTCCACCAGGGCTGATCCCTTGCTCACCAGCGCCCTGGGTCTGACCTCTGGGCAGCCGAGTTCGTCAGCCAGAGCCAGCGCCCGGTCGGCCCAACGGATTGCTTCTTCGGACTCCGCTCCCGGCTCGCCGTGGCAGGCCAGCATGTGGACCTCCGACATGAGCGCCATGGCCAGCGCCAGTTCCTCACTCGGCCCGCCGTCTTCGGCCAATGCCAGCGCTTCCGCCGCATAGGCCTGCTGGCCGGCGGAATTACCCATCTCCCATTCGAGCCGGGCGAGGTGCCGGATGGCGGCCGCTTCCGACGGGCGGTCACCGGCCAGAGCCGCCAGCCGCCGCCACTCGAGGCTGTGGCGGCGGGACAGGTCCAGCAGGCCGACCGTCCAGGCTGCCTTTGACGCCAGGCTTTGCAGCTCGAGGTCGTTGCCGTCCTCCTCGAGGCCTTGCTCGGCCAGGCCGAGAGCATGCTGGGTGAGGCCCTGGCGCAGGTACCTGGCCGCCCCTCGGCGGGCAAAGTCGACGACTTGATCGAAGTGACCGGCACCCCGGGCGTGATGGGCCATGGCGGCAAAGTCATCGCTGTCCAGCTCGCACAGCACAGCCAGCGCCCGTTCGTGCAGGCGCCGGCGCTCCCGTCCGAGGAGCTGTCCCGCGATCGCTTCCCGGGTCAGCGCGTGACGGAACGAAAAGACGTCGGGCTCGTCCTCGATCAGCAAGGTCACCGTCACCAGCCGGCGGAGGATCGGGATCAACTCATCCTCGCCCATCCCGACAACGGCCGCGAGGACGTCGAAGGGAAACCGGGACCCCAGCACGGCGGCGGCATCGATCACCTGCCGCTCTTCGACCGTCAGGTCGTCGAGGTGCCGGAGCACAACTTCGGAGAGATTCCAGGGCAGCGGCATGTTGGCCAGCCGCTCAGGGTCGGGCTCGCCCGCCGCGAGCAGGAGCTCCTCGATGAAGAATGGATTGCCGCCCGTCCGCCGTTGCACCATGTCGGCCACATGCCACGACACCGGCTTGCCGTACACAGCCGAGAGGAGTTCGCCGACTGAAGCCCGCGGCAGCCGGTCGAGCGAGAGGTGAGCGATGGAGCGGCGGCGCTCGAGGTCGGCGAGTAGCGCCGCCAACGGATGGGCCCGTCGCAGGTCCTCGGGCCGATAGGTGCCCACGAGGAGCGTGCCGAGGTCGGGCATCACGGCCAGCCGCCCGAACAGGCCGACGCTCTCGGGGTCGGCCCCATGAAGGTCCTCGAACACGATGACCGAAGGGGCGGGGGCGAGAAACCTGACCAGGTTGACGCCCGCCCTCATCAGCTCGTCGGGACCGTACTCGCGGTCGTCACAGGGCCCGAGCCCCGGCGCGACCGGTCTGAGGAGGAGGCGGACGCTGTCTTCACGAGGCGAGAGCTCGGAGGGAATCGATGTCCAGCCGGTGACCACTGGCTCGATCGCGTCCAGCAGCACGGAATAAGGACGTCCGGGCGCTCCCTGGCCAGCCCGGCCGACCAGCACGCGGGTGCCCTGAGGCACCGCCGCCAGCAACTCGATGACCATCCTGGACTTGCCGATGCCCGCCTCGCCGCCGATCAAGGCGACCTCGGGTCCGGACCCATCGACAGGCAGGCGCGACGGGAGGAGCCCGAGCAGCTGACGCAAGGTGGCACTCCGGCCGACCATGACGGGCGACAGCCCTTTGCGATCCACCGCCACGTCGGGCAGGGTACCCCTGCCCCGTGACATAGCTTGCTGGTTTATCGCAAAGATGTCAGTCAGCCCGCAGGCACCTGAGATCGACACTCGCGGCCGCGACCGGCTTCCAGCTAGGAGACTCCGCGGGACGGCCTTGACGCATGCGGGCCCAACGAACCCGCAACGCCATCCCGCCTCGTCCTCTGGGGGACCGGGCCGCGGCCCTGGCCTCTCGGGCCTGGCGGTCGGCCGCGGCTTCCCGCAACCGCTTCTGACGGCGATCGCCGGCTGCCACGGAGGTGCTGTCGGTGATGTGGCTCATCGTGCGATCCTTCCTCGTGCTTCTTCAATCAGGATGCGCCCCTAAGGCAGTGGCCCGGATCGGGCGAGTGCCGTATTTCGCGCCTTAGACCCGGGACTACTCTTCGCTCGGCCCGCCGGGCCGTGATTGGAGGGGTCGGATGCAGGGTTTGATGCAGCAGGGGCCGCTGACGCTGCCCATGATCTTCCGGCGGGCCGAACAGCTCTCGGCCGACAAGCTGCTTGCGACCGCCGGACCCAAGCCGGCCGACGGCCCTGCGGTGCTCGAGCGCACGACCTACGGCGCCTGGAGTGCTCGGACCCGCCGGCTGGGCGCGGCCCTGGACCGCCTCGGGATCGGCCCTGACGGGCGGGTGGGGACCTTTGCCTGGAACAGCACCCGGCACCTCGAGCTGTACTTCGCCGTGCCGTGTACCGGGCGGGTCTTGCACACCCTCAACATCCGGCTGTTCACTGACCAGCTCACCTACGTCGTCAACCACGCGGAAGACGAAGTGATCTTCGTCGACCGGTCCCTGCTCGGGCTGCTGTGGTCGACGGTCGACCGGTTTGAAACGGTCCGCTACATCGTCGTGATGGACGATGGCAGCGGTGAGGTGCCAGACGACCCTCGAATCGTCGACTACGAGGCGCTGCTCGCGGAGGTCGAGCCCGTCGAGTTCACGATCGACGACGAGGACCGTGCCGCGGCCATGTGCTACACGAGCGGTACCACCGGCAACCCGAAGGGCGTGGTCTACTCACACCGTTCGACGGTCCTGCACTCCATCGGGGCGATGCTGGTCGACACCCTGGGGGTGTGCGAGCGAGACGTCATCCTCCCCGTGGTGCCGATGTTTCACGCCAACGCGTGGGGTCTGGCGCAAGCGGCCGCCTTTGCCGGAGCGAGCATCGTGTTCCCCGGCCCGGACCTCTCTCCCGAGGCGATCGCGGATCTGCTCGAGCGGGAGCGAGTGACCCTCGCGGCCGGCGTGCCAACCATCTGGATGGGCGTACTACGTCTCCTCGAAGGGCGCGACGTGTCGTCGCTGACGAGAATCGTCTGTGGTGGCTCCGCCGTGCCGCGTGCCCTCTCCGAGGCGTACCGCCGCCGCATCGGCCTGCCCAGCCTGCAAGCCTGGGGAATGACCGAGACCAGTCCGCTGGCGTCGGTCTGCCGCATAAGGAGCAACCTGGGCGGGAGATCGGAGGACGACCTGGCCGACGTCCGGAGCACCCAGGGGATCTGCGCGCCCTGCGTAGAGGTGCGCATCGCGGAACCGGGTTCGGCCGAGGCGCTGCCCTGGGACGCCACCACCCAGGGCGAGCTGCAAGTGAGCGGGCCGTGGATCGCTCGTGACTACTACAACGATCCTCGCTCGGGCGAGTCGTTCACCAAGGACGGCTGGTTGCGGACAGGAGACGTCGCCACCATCAACCCCGACGGCTACATCCGTTTGGTCGATCGGACCAAGGACCTGATCAAGTCGGGCGGCGAATGGATCAGCTCGGTCGAGCTGGAGAACGAGCTGATGGCCCACCCGGCGGTGGCCGAGGCGGCGGTCATTGCCATTCCCGATGAGAAGTGGCAGGAACGGCCGCTGGCTTGCGTGGTCGTCAAGCCCGGTGGTTCGGTGACCGGCGACGAGTTGCGGGAGTGGCTGCGTCCTCGCGTCGCCAAGTGGTGGTTGCCCGACGGCGTCGTGTTCATCGAGGAGGTGCCCAAGACGTCGGTGGGCAAGTTCTCCAAGAAGGACCTGCGCGACCAGTTCGCCGGCTACCGGCCGTCCTCACCGGACCCGTAACCTCGACTCTCGGCATCGGCCCGCGCCAGCGCCAGCTTCAGGTGCTCGGCCAGATCACGGAGTGACGTGTGGGCGTTGGCCCCGCTCGTCGACGGCATCACGTAGGCCGGACGACCGCCGAACAGCTCCGGCTGGAGGCCGGTCGACGCTTGCCGGTCGACCGCGACCCGCCAGCCGGTCACGCCCACGAACACGGTGAGGCCAGGCTGGAGCCAGTGCACCAGCCGGCCCACCCTCGCCGCCCCGGCCCGGTATTCCTCCGGGCGAACCTCGCTCGCCCGAGCGGTGGCTCGCTTCACCAGATCGGTCATGCCGACGCCGTCGCGCCAGAGGGCGACCCGGGGGCGGCGAGGGACAGTGACAAGCCCGGCCATCATCGCTGCCGGCCAGAACCGATTGGTCGGGCCGGCGTAACCGAAGCCGGCGTCGGCCGCGACGACACTGGGGTTCAGCCCGCACACCAGCACCCGCATTCCCGGCCTGACGAAGTCCGGCAGGCTCCGTGCCCTCGTGGCTCTCACGACCAGCCATTCGCCATCGTCGATCAGCTCGTCCAGGGTGAACCCGGCGCCCTTCACGAGATCGGCCAGAGGATCGGCTCGCCACTCGGCAAAGAACCGCCCGGGAAAGTCGTCGCCGGCCATCGGCCCTTCGGCGTCACCGGCCCGGAGGCTCATCTCCAGCGGAGCTCCCGGAGGCAGGGCGGCGTGCAGCTGCGCCAGGGCATCAGGGAGAGCAGCGCGACGGAGGTGGAGGTACGAGGCTCGTGCCCACGCGCCTCCGAAGCTACCGGGGGCGAAAGGCAGGGCGCTGAGGTCACCCTGGACGAGGGCGACGTCAGGGCCGTTGCGCCTGGCCAGGGCCAGCATGGCCCATGCGCCCTCGAGCCCCACGAGAGGACGGCCGAGATCGGCAAAGTAGCTGCCGGGGCCGCACCCCAAATCGACCCTGGCCCGGCCCGGGAGACAGCGAGCGGAAAAGGCCGCCGCCCTGTCCCGGTAGCGCGGTGGCCGGCGCCGGGCCCACTCGGCTGCGCCACTCTCGTAGACCTGCCGCGTCGAGGGATCCATGCCGAGCGGCAGCGTATGGCGGGCCTTACCCTCTCTGTCGGGATGGCTGACAACGTGCGTGAGCGGATCCTCGAGGCGACCTATGCCTGCGTTGCCCGCTACGGCATAGCCAAGACAACCGTCGAGGACGCGGCGAGAGAGGCTCGACTGTCACGGGCCACCATCTACCGCTACTTCCCGGGTGGGAAGGAGCAACTGATCGGTGAGACCGTCACCTGGGAGTCGACCCGTTTCTTCTGGCGGCTGGCCGAGGCAGTGGCAGGTGCGGCCGACTTTCCCCGTCTGCTCGAGGACGCGTTGATGTTCGCCCATCAGGCCATCGAAGAGCATGCGGTGCTCCAGAAGGTCTTGCAGACCGAGCCGGAAAAGCTGTTGCCCCACCTCACCATCGCAAGCGACCGTCTCATCCCGTCGATCAAGACCTTCCTCGCTCCATCGCTCGAGCGGGAGCGGTTGCGGCCGGGAGTGACCGTGGACCGAGCGGCCGAGTACCTGGCCCGGATGGTCCTTTCCTACACGGGCACCCAGGGCCGGTGGGACCTGACCGACCGCGCCCAGGTGGCCAGTCTCGTCCGCACCGAGTTTCTGGCCGGCGTGCTGGTCCCGGGCAAGGCCGATGTGACAAGTGACACATGAGACATCATTGACGATGAGACATTTCTTCTCTTAGTGTCTCATCGTGGCCGCAACGATGGTCGCCCATGCCGGGGATTATGCCGGGCCGTCTGCCCGCCCTCCCGGGCCAAAGCCGAGCACCCAGGAGACACGGGTCGTCGAGGCGGCGCTGCGGTGCATCGGCCGGTGGGGCACGGCCAAGACCACCATCGATGACATTGCGCGGGAGGCTCGCTGCAGCCGGGCGACCATTTACCGCCTGTTCGCAGGCGGGAAGGACGCGGTGCTCTCGGCCGTCGCGATCACCGAGGTCGAGCGGTTCTTCGCCGGGATGGCCGGCCGCATGCAGTCGGCCGAGACCATGGAGGACGCGCTGGTTGCCGGTATCACCGAGGCCGGACGGCGCATTCGAGACCACGCCGCCCTCCAGTTCCTGCTGGCCAATGAACCGGAGACAATCGTGCCTCACCTGGCCTTCAAGCCGGCGCAGGCGCTGCTCGGCCGGGCCAGCGCCTTCGGCGCACCGTATCTGGCCCGATGGCTGGACCAGCCGGACGCCCTGAGGGCAGGCGAATGGGCGGCTCGCATCGTCCTGTCTTTCGGGTCGTGCCCGCCACCCGACGTCGACCTGGGCGACGAGGCATCGGTGCGCCGCTTCGTTGCCACATTCATGCTTCCCGGCCTGCTCCCGCTGGCCCGCTCGGCCGGGGACGCCAACGTTTTGAAGGGGAAGAGCTGATGGCAACCAACCAGGAGCTGATCGGACGAGACGGCCTTGACGACCTCGAGGCCATTCTCGCCATCACCAATACCGACGCCGATGCCGTCGTCCACGAAGTCGGCGCCAACTACGACGTCATCTTCACCTGGGACTACGAGAAGGGCGCTCGGCCCAAGCTGAGCCGGCTCTACGAAAAGGCGAAGACCTCGATGTGGAACGCCGAGACGGACCTTCCGTGGGACACGCCGGTTGATCAGGAAGCGGTGGTGGTGGCGAACGCCGCCGCCCAGGGCGGACTCAGCGCCGGGATGGATCTCACCGGTACGCCATTCGAGAAGTGGTCCGACCAGCAGTGGATCCAGCTGGGCGTGGAGAGCCAAAACTGGACGCTCAGCCAGTTCCTCCACGGTGAGCAGGGCGCCTTGATCTGTACGGCGCGCATCGTGGAGAACGTGCCGTGGATCGACGCCAAGTACTACGCCGCCACCCAGGTCATGGACGAGGCCCGCCACGTTGAGGTGTTCTCCCGATATCTCGACAGCAAGCTCTCGGGCCACTACCCGATCAACGCTCACCTGCGGCTGCTGCTTGACGACATCATCCAGGACAGCCGCTGGGACATGACGTACCTCGGCATGCAGATCATGGTCGAGGGCCTGGCGCTGGCGGCCTTCGGGTTCATTCATCAACTCACGACCGAGCCGCTGTTGAAGCAACTCCTCAGATACGTGATGTCCGACGAGGCGCGCCACGTCGCATTCGGGGTCCTGTCGCTGCAGGACTATTACCGGGAGCTGACCGGCGGGGAGATCAAGGAGCGCCAGGAGTTCGCGTTCGAGGCTGCAGTGCGAATGCGGGATCGCTTCTTGCAGCAGGAGATCTGGGATCGCATGGGCCTGCCCGTCAAGGAAGTCGTCGGGCTTGTCGCTCAGGCTCCCGACCGGGTGATGTTCCAGCAGATGTTGTTCTCCAAGATCGTGCCCAACTGCAAGAAGCTGGGCTTGCTGGACGCGGGCGATGGCTGGCTCAGGAAGCGATTCGCCGAGCTCGGTGTGATCCAGTTCGAAGACTGGGCCGACACCGGCGACGAATACGAGATGTTCCAGCTGGCCAATGGCGTAGCGGGCACAGCCGCCTAGGCTGGCACCCAACGGGCATTCATACGAAGGGGGTCCGCTGTGACGATCGATGAGCGGGAGATCCGATCCGGCAGCATCGACGAGCTTTCCCGGACGGTGACGGTTGCCGACGCGGAAGCAGCCGTTCACGCCGTGTCGTCCGCGCCCGACGTGTGCTTCACGTGGGACTACGGGAGGTCCCGGCCCGCCCTCTCCAAGCTGTACGAGAAGGCCAAGACCTCGATGTGGAACGTGTCGACCGACATCGATTGGGACATCGACGTCGATCCGGCCCGGATAGCCCGTGACCCGGCCAACCCGTTGATGACGACCCTTTCCATTGACCGGGCCGGGACGGTGCTCGAGGGCCTCTCTGACGAGGAGTGGTACGACCTTGGTGCCGCCCAGCAGGCCTGGACGCTGTCGCAGTTCATGCACGGCGAGCAGGGTGCGCTGATCTGCACCGCCCAGATCGTCGAGACCGTCCCCTGGATCGACGCCAAGTACTACGCCGCCACCCAGGTGATGGACGAGGCCCGGCATGTCGAGGTCTACGGGCGCTACCTGCACGACAAGCTCGGTCAGGAGTTTCCGATCAACCTGCACCTTCGGAGCCTGCTCGACGACGTGGTGGCCGATCCCCGCTGGGACATGACGTACCTCGGGATGCAGATCATGATCGAGGGGCTGGCGCTGGCGGCGTTCGGCTTTCAGTACACCTACTCGATCGATCCGCTGCTGAAGCAGATCACCCGCT
>JBPYFF010000494.1:0-4766 GCA_051984455.1 Acidimicrobiales bacterium
AACCGGCCACGACCTCCCCCACAAGGAAGTCCGCCACGCCCGGCTGCAGACCGGAAAAACGCTCGACTACTGGAGCGGGGTCCTCGACCTCCCGCAGCGAGAGGGCCGCCAGCTGCATACCGGCGGCCCAGCCTTCCGTCCGCTCAGTGACAAGCTGCACCTCGGCTGGACTCAGCCGCACGCAGCCGAACCGGTGAAAGAAGAGTCTGGCTTCCTCCTCGTTGAGGCGAAGGTCGGCCTGCCGGATCTCAACCAGGCGTCCATGACCCCGCCACCGGTGGAGCGGCAGCGGTGGATCAGCCCGAGCGCTGAGAACGATGTGCAATCCGGCCGGGGCGTATTCGATCAGGCGCCCGAGTGCCTCATGGACCGAGGAGTCCCGGATGAGGTTCAAGTCGTCCAATACCAGCACGATCGGCGGTGACACCGTCATCAGGTCGGCAACGAGCGACTCCAGAAACGCGAGGGGATAGTCGCCGGCCTCATCGAGCAGGAGGTCCAGGGCTTCCACGCCAACGTGTCGCTCGTGCGCCTGGATGGCCGCGATGACGTACTCCCAGAAGCGGGCCGGTCTGTTGTCCAGTGCGTCGAGGGAGACCCAGGCGACCCGGAGGTCAGGGCGAGCACGGATCCACTCGGCCAGCAACACCGTCTTGCCGCAGCCCGCAGGCCCGGACAGCAGCGTCGGGCGTGTGCTCGACCCCATGTCGAGCAATCGGCAGAGGCGAGGGCGCGACACGTACCCATCCGGTACCTCAGGAACGGTGAGCTTGGTCCGCAGGAGCCGAGCGGAGCGTCGACCCGATCGTGGGCTTGAGTCCCGCCCGTCGGCCCCGGTTGACGGGCGCCTTTCCGGCAGACTCGAAACGACCCGTTGCGGCACCCCGCCCCTCCCACTGTTGGATAGGAGCCTTCCGCCCGCAGGTTAGCGGAGGCAAGTCACCCTGATTGAGTGATTCGCTCTAACCCCGCCCGGTCGGATACTGATAAGAATCGTCCACCAACGAGCGGATCAGATGGCCTCATTTCCGGCGAACTATGCCATCCGATGCAATGGCCCTGCCAGCCCGCGGCTGGTTGCCGCGTTTGAAGGCAAGGTTGTCAAGCCCGACGATGGCGGAACGTTGATCACCGGCATCGTGGTCGATCAGGCCGAGCTGTACGGTCTCATTGACCGGGTAGCCAACCTGGGTCGAGAGCTCCTCGAGGTTCGCCGTGTCGGCGAAAGCCGGCACCAGCAAGCCCACGACTGAGAACAGGAGGAAAATCCTTGCCAGCCACCAAGTCCGCTGACCGGGTTGTGCATCTCACCGTCGAGGAGCGGGGGGCTGCCGGCAAGGGAGCGAGAACCAAGGCACCCCTTGAGGTTCATGGGGACTGGGCCCCCGAGCCTGACCGGCCCGATCCCATCGCGCTGCTCGAGGAGCAGGCCACGTCCAGGGTGGAAGAGCTGGTGCCGATCCGGCACGGCCGGATGGCCGCATCCCCGTTTGCGTTCTACCGGGGCGCCGCCTACATCCTCGCGGCCGACCTCGGGCCAGGACCGACATCGGGGCTTCAGGTTCAGCTGTGCGGAGACGCCCATTGCTCGAACTTCGGCGGGTTCGCCTCGCCCGAACGGACGATGCTGTTCGACGTCAACGACTTCGACGAGACCCTGCCGGGTCCGTTCGAGTGGGACATCAAGAGGCTGGCGGCCAGTTTGGAGATCGCCGGTCGCAGCAACGGTTTCAAGGCGTCGGAACGAGCGGACATCGCCAGGCAGGCCGCCTTCTCGTACCGCCAGACCATGCGGATGTTCGCCGCCATGAACAACCTGGAGGTGTGGTATTCCCGTCTGGACGAGGAAACGCTCAGGCGGAACTGGGGCCAGGCCGTCAGCGCCAGGGTGGTCAAGACCTTTGAACAGAACGTGGCCAAAGCCCGGGCCAAGGACCGGATGAAGGCCATGGCCAAGCTGACCCGCCCCGTCGATGGCGAGGTGCGGATCGTCAGCGACCCGCCCCTGGTCGTGCCCGTGGAGGAGCTCGTCCCGAGCGCCGACGCCGACGCCATCACCGACGCCGTCCACTCTGCGCTCCGTGCCTACCGGAAGACGCTGCAGGGTGACCGCCGCCACCTGCTGGAGAGCTACCGGTTCGTACAGCTGGCCCGCAAGGTGGTCGGGGTCGGCAGCGTGGGCACGCGGGCCTGGGTGGCGCTGATGCTTGGCCGGGACGACCAGGATCCCCTCTTCATCCAGGTCAAGGAAGCCCAGGCCTCGGTGCTCGAACCCTTCCTCGCCAAGAGCGCCTTCAAGGACCACGGCCAGCGGGTGGTCGAAGGCCAGCGTGTCATGCAGGCGGCCAGCGATATCTTCCTCGGATGGGAGCGCGGCATCGGTATTGACGGCGTGCCCCGGGACTACTACATGCGGCAGTTGTGGGACTGGAAATACTCAGCCGTGATCGAGACGATGATCCCTCAAGTCATGGGAGTGTACGGGCAGATGTGCGGGTGGACGCTGGCCCGGGCGCACGCGCGATCGGGGGACCGGATCGCCATTGCCGCGTACCTCGGGAAGAGCGATCGCTTCGACCAGGCGATCGCCCGCTTCGCCCGCGCCTACGCGGAGCAAAACGACCTCGACTATCGCGCCCTCATCGACGCCATCGCTCGCGGCCGGATCCAGGCTCGATCCGGGATCTAAGATCGGCGGGGAGCGTCGTTTTCTACCCGGTTGTCTGGGTCGTCACCACCGGCTTGGCCGGTTCGGTCCCACCCTGATCGTCTTCGTCACCCCAGTCGATCTTCGGGATGTCGGGTCGATCCAGGATCGCGGGCGCCCTCGTGCTGGAGAAGTAGTCCCATCCCCACGCGATGAAGGCGTCGATGCGCTCCCGGACGCCGCTCATGAGCCAGGCATGGACACCGAGCCAGGCTGCGAAGGCGATGGCGCCGTGCAGCTCGTGGCGCCGTTTGCCCATCTCGGCCACAGCGGCATTCCGGCCGATCATGGCCATGATGCCCTTGTCGTGATACTTGAAGTCGCTGGGGGACTTGCCGTCGATATTCGCCAGGATGTTGCTCGCCGCCCACGAACCTGCCTGGAGCGCAACCGACCCGAGCTGGGGGAACGGCTTTCCGTCGGCGCCCGGGGTGTTGGCCGTGTCGCCGAGCGCGTACACGCCCGGGAAGCCCTTGACGGTGAGGTCAGGCTGCACGTCGATCCGGCCTCCCCGACCCTGGGGCAGACCGCACTTACCCGCGAGCGCGGGCGCCTGAATGCCTCCCGCCCAGACCACGCAGTGCGTGAGGATCTCACTGCCGTCGGACAGCACGACCCGGTCCGAGCGGACTTCGGTCGCCGACAGTCCGAGCTTGAGATTCACGTGCTTTTCGACGAGCACCTTGGAGGCGTAGTCATGGGCGTGCTCCGAGAAGGGGGCCAGCACCACCTGGGCGGGGTCGATGAGGTAGACGCCGCCCTTGCCCAGGTCGAGGTTGGGAGCCCGCTTCGGCATGATCTCGTTCATCACGTCGGCCACCGCCCCCGCCGTCTCGACTCCAGTGGCCCCGCACCCGATGATGACGATGTTGAGCGACCCTTTGTCGAGCAGTTCGGGATGGTTCGCCGTGTCCTCGATGAGCTCCAGAAACCGCGACCGCAGTCGCTCGGCGTGCTCCAGGGTGTACAAGGGGAAGCCGTGCTCTTCTGCGCCGGGGGTATGGAAGAAGTTGGGTTGCGAGCCCATGGCCAGGACCAGGTAATCGCCGCTGAAGGTGGTCCCGTCCGCGCACGTCACCGTCTTGGCCACAGGATCCACACTGGTGATCTCGTCCATCTTGAACACCACCGTGTCCCGTTTGGCGAAGATGGCCCGTAGCGGGCGGGCGATGTCGGTGGGCGCCACCTGGGCGGTGGCCACCTGGTACAACATCGGCTGGAACTGGTGATAGTTGTTCTTGTCGATCAGCGTCACCCGAACGCCCTGTTTGGCCAGCTCCTTGGTGCAGGCCACGCCGGCGAAGCCGCCGCCGACCACGACCACCGAGACTGAGGCAGGGTCCTTGCCGGCCATGGCTAGAGCCCCGGGCTGGAGTGCATGATCCCGCCGTCGACGAACACGGTGGTGGCAGTCATGTAGCTGCAGTCAGTGCCGGCCAGGAAGGCCACGACGTTGCCGATCTCCCCCGGTTGGGCCATGCGCCCGAGAGGGATGGCCGTGTCCAGCGTCTTCATCTTCTCCGGGTCGGCCATGGTGGACACGTTGATGGGCGTCGCAATGGCCCCTGGGCCGACCCCGACGACCAGGATGTTGTGCGGGCCGAGCTCGACTCCGGCGGTGCGGGTCAGCATGCGCATGCCGCCTTTGGAAAGGCAGTAGGGGGCGTTGCCGGGCATGGGCCAGTCCTCGTGGACCGAAGTGATGTTGATGATCCGGCCGCCCCCGCCCTGAGCGATCATCTGCTTGGCCGCCAGCTGGGTGCCGAAGAAGGCGCTCTTGAGGTTGATCTCCATCACCTTCTCGTACTGGTTCTCGGTGGTGTCGAGGACCGAGGTGCGGGTCTCGACCCCGGCGTTGTTGACCATGACGTCGACTCGACCGAACGCCTTCACCGCCGAGTCGATGAGCCGCTGGAGGTCCGCCACCTTGCTGACGTCGGCTTCCACCCCGATCGACTTGTCACCGAGGCTGGCAACTTGCTTCTCGAGGTCTTCTGTCGCCTGTTCGTTGGCGATGAAGTCGATGACGATATTGGCTCCCTGGTCGGCCAGCGCGAGG
>JBPYFF010000495.1:0-4845 GCA_051984455.1 Acidimicrobiales bacterium
GAAAACGGATGCACGGCGACCGGGCAGCCGAGCGCCGCTGCCGCCTCCCAGAAGGGGTCGTACACCGGATCGTTCAACTTCTTGTTGTCGACATAAGGCGCGGGGCGGATCATGACCGCCTTGAAGCCCAGGTCCTCGACACACTGCTGCATCTCTTTTGCGGCCAGCTCCGGGGCCTGCAGCGGGACCAAACCGACGCCGATCAGCCGGTCGGGGTCGTGAGCGCAATAGTCGTGCAGCCAGCGGTTGTAGGCGCCCGCCATCCTTTGGAAGACGCCGACGTCGGGCACATACTGCAGCCCGGGGGTCGTTGGATACAGCACGGCGACATCGATGCCATCGGCGTCCATGTCCTCGAGCCGGGGCCCGGGCTGAAAGGCACCCGGTCGGTGCATGAGCTCGGCGTGAGCGGCCTCGTCGGGCGCGGGATCGTAGGGCGCGGGCAGATCGCCGCCCAGAAGCTGGGTCATGAACGCGCTAACCACGTCAGCGTCAAGTTGCAGCTGTTCGAGCACATGCCCGTCAGCATCGATCATTCGCATGGCGTTCGAGTTGCTCATTGGCCCCAATGTACGTTGCGGGAGCCGTCAGCGGGAGCCGTCAGCGGGAGCCGTCAGGAGGAGGGTGAGACCGTCACACCGGGGAGGGTCTGCCCGCAGATCGGGTCCGCTCCCGCGACCAGCTGGAACTTGTTGCCGACCAGCTTGGTGACCCAGTAGCAGTTGTCCACGCCGGACACGATGTTCTCACGATCGTTGATGTCGAGCCTGTGGGTGCCGAAGAGGCCGAGGGCGTCCCAGTCGTGGATGCCGGACAGCGCATTGATGAGAGCCGCCTGGGTCGGGTTGGCGCCGGCCGCCTTGAGAGCCCGGACGAGCAGACCAACGGACAAATAGCCGTTGTACTCGGCAAACGTCGGCTCGCCCGCAATACCCGCCGCCTTGGCATCGGCGGCGAACTGCTTGGTGGCCGTGGTTTGCATCTCGACCGGCTCATAGGCCAACAGGAAGTAGACGTTCTGGGCGGCTTGCAGCGCGCCCGGGCCGGCCTGGAGAAGGTCGCCCCCGTAGCCGGTGGGCAGCAGGTTCACCTTGACATTGGCCCCGGCCTGCCTGAGGGCAGTGATGAGCGCGTAGCCGGTGTTCGGGTCCACCGACGGCGTCTCCCCGTCGACCCCGGCGCTCTTCATCGCCAGGGCGACCGGCTGGACGTTGGTGCTGCCGAAGGGGAAGCTGGAGGTCACGTATCCCGCCTTGAGACCGGCCGCCTTGGCCGACTCGGCGGCCCCCTTGGCCGCTTCGGCCGAGGCGGGTGCGATGCTGTAGCCGAGGCTGCCGACGTTGGTCACGCCTTCCATCTTGAAGAACTGTCCGAAGGTGGACGCCACCTTGATCGTGTGCAGGGCGCCAAAGACCGAGAACATGTTCTTGGCGGTCGTCCATTCCGGGCCGTCCTGGGCGGCACCGATGACGGGAACGTTCTGGGAGGTCAAAAAGTCGGACGCCGAAAAGGTGAGCGAAGAATTGGCGATCACCGCGAAGACGTGGTCCTGCTGGACGAGCTTCTGGGCAGCCGAGAGGGCCGTGGCCGGCGAAGTGGCGGTGTCGGCGACGATGTACTTGATGGTGTAGCCGTCGCGGGAAGCCAGCACCGTCCCGGCCTGAACGCCCTGCACGGCGGTCTTGTTGCCGGACGCTCCGAGACCAGTGACGTCCGTCAGGACGCCGACGGTCAACGTGTGGCCGGCACCGCCAGCGCCGCCACCCGATGATGTCGATGAGCTTCCACCGCTGGTCGCGCTCGACGTCTTGGCCGAGCTGCTGCACGCGACGGCGACGATCAGTCCGGCAGCCGCGACGGCCACCACCTTCAGCTTGTGATCCCCCATGTCTATTTCCCTTCGTTTCTCATCAGGAAGCCACTGTCATCGCGTCGCCGAGATAGCGTGACAGCACCTCATTTCCCGCTGCCGTCGCCGGCCCGCTCCATGCCACCGAGCCGCGCTGCAGCACGAGACAGGCATCGGCGAACTCCAGCGCTCGATGCACGTACTGCTCGATCATGATCACGGTCACGCCCGCCTGGCGGGCCCGGTTGAGACCGTCGAAGACGACATCCACCAACTTGGGCGCCAGACCGAGCGACATCTCGTCGGCCACGAGCACGCTCGGTGAGGTGGCTAGCGCCCGCGCGAGGGAGAGCATCTGCTGCTCGCCGCCCGACAGAAGCCTCGCCCTCTGGTTGCGGCGGGCCGCGAGTATGGGGAAGATCTCCAGCGCCAACTCCACGCCCTGACGCCGTGCCTGGCGACCCTCAAGGGTGGCGGCAGCCATCCGCAGATTGTCGATGACGCTGAGACCGCGGAATACCCCGCGGCCTTCAGGGAGGTGCACCAGTCCGGCCCGGCGGATTCGGTAGGCCGGCCAACCGTCGATCTGCTTCCCCTCGAACACGACTTTCCCCGAGGAGACCGGCACCAGTCCGGAGAGGGCTCGGGCCAGACTGCTCTTTCCCGCACCGTTGGCACCCAGCACGGCGAGGGCCTTGCCCCGTCCGACCTGAAACGAGACGCTGGTCAAGGCAACCGCATCGCCATAGTGGACGGAGAGGTCTTCCGCAGCCAGTGCGGCCGACTCTCCGCTCGGTGCCGGAGACGGCGGCATGCCGGACGGGGCGGAGGACAGGCCGATGGGGTCTGGCGTCTCACCGCTCGCTTCCGCGCCAGTTCCAGAAATCTGTTCACCGAGGTAGGCGGCCCGCACCGCCGGATCCGCCCTGACCTGGTCAGGCGAGTCCCGCGCGATCAGCACTCCGAAGTCGAGCACATAAACCGTGCTCGACAGTCGCATCACCAGTTCGACGTCGTGCTCAACCAGCAGAATGGAAATACCCCGCTCTCGGCTGATGTTTCGGAGCGTGGTTGCAAACTGCTCGGTCTCCGACGAATCAAGCCCGGACGAGGGCTCGTCCAGGAGAAGCACCGTTGGGGAAGTGGCCAGCGCCCGGCCCAACTCGACCAGGCGGGCCAGTCCGAGCGGCAGTCCCAGGGCAGGCCCCTCCGCCACCGAGCCCAGGCCGAGCAATTCGATGAGCTCATCGACGTCGGCCCGCTCCATCTGGTCAGCCGGGCGCAGGCTGGCCATGGTGAGCAGGTCCGCCCATATCCGGCTCCTTGATCGCTTGGCGCGGCGGGCGAGCACGAGGTGGTCGCGCACACTGAGACCGGTGAACAACTCCGGATGTTGAAAGGTGCGGGCCAGACCGCGCGCCGCTCGTGCCTGTGGTGACGTGCCGGTGACGTCCTCACGGTCGAGCAGCACCTTGCCATGCCAGGGGCGGATCAGCCCCGACAGCACTCCGAACAGGGTGCTCTTGCCTGCGCCGTTGGGCCCGACCAGGCCGACGATCGCCGCCGGCGGTACCTCCAGGTCGACGTCATGGACCGCGACCAGACCGCCGAATCGTACGGTGACGCCGACGCACGCCAGCCGGGCCTGGCTGGCCCGATCGCGGGCGGTCGCCAGGCGGTCGCCCCCCGCCATGGGCAGTTCGCCCGAAGGGTCCATCACGTTGCCGCCTTGGTATTGGCGGCAGATGCGCTCGTGCCGACGGCAGCAGTCACGACACCCGAATCAGGCCCACCCAACCAGGCCTCCTCCGGCCCGGCCGGCACACGGTGAGGCTCCGTCTTCGGTGCAAACAACCGGGAAAGAAACTGGCTGACCTGCCTTCCGTTGTAGAGGACCACACCCTCCGGGTGGCGGGCGACGCCCAGGGCGCCGAGCCCGAACAGGACGGCCGGCACTTCGGCCCAGTGGGTCGGAACGTAGGTCTGAAACACACCTGGCAGCAACGAGAACGCCAGCCCGCTCAACACCGCGGCGGTGATGGACCGCACTCCCATGGTCACCACCACCGCCAGCCACACCAATCCCGCGAACGTGCCATAAGACGACGGCTGGGCCACCCGCGCATCCAGGGCGATGAAACCGCCTCCGACCGCCGCCACGAACGCACCCAGCGCTCCGACGATCACCTTCACCTGCACGACGCTCAGACCGACGGTGCGGGAAGCCGGCTCGCTGTCGCGGACAGCCCGCAACGCCATCCCGCTCGTGGAACGACGCAGGTTCCATGTGAGCACGGCCAACACGGCGAAGACCCCGAGCGCAAGATAGGCAAAGGCCAGATCACCGCTAGCAAAGCCCGGCCTCTTCAGCGCCACACCGATCCCGCCCTTCAAGAACCGGTTGCGGGTGAAGATGAGCGTCTCGGCCAGGAGGCCAAAGGTAAGGGTGGCCAGCCCTACATAGAGCTCTCCGAGGCGAATGGTGAGGAGCCCGATGACGGCGCCGACGGCCGCTGCCAGCCCGCCGCCGAGGACGACCGCCACCAGCACGGGCACATGCCAGACGTTGACGAACTGAGCCGCGGCCAGCGCACCGGCACCGGCGAAGATGATCTGCGACAGCCAAAGCATGCCGCCCTCGCCGGTCACAAGGGTGAAGGTGAGGAAGGTGATGCCGTAGCACAACCCCAGAGCCGTCAGCCCCAACCAGTAGGCCGAACCGTGAAAAATCAGCGGGAGCGCCGCAACCAGGGCCAGCGGTCCCGCGGCCAGCGCCGTGTTCCAACCGGCCTTCCCGGCCACGGCGGGGGCCGACGCCGTGGTCGCCTCGGCGGCCGGCTTGACTGCGTGGTCCAGTGGTCCGCCGGTGCCTGCCTCCTCCTCGACCGAACCGGACCGCACCAGGTAGAAGATCAAGAACACCAGGATGAAGGCGAACGGAATACTCGGAATGATCGCGGCGGTGAACGAACTGTTGGCCGGGAGATACTTCTGGA
>JBPYFF010000496.1:0-3102 GCA_051984455.1 Acidimicrobiales bacterium
CCAGGTGTTCGGCTTCGTCCATGTAGTGCGTCGTCAAAAAGACCGTCACACCCAGCGACCGCAAGCCGGCAATCATCTCCCAGGCTGCCCTTCGGGCCGACGGGTCAAAACCGGTCGTCGGTTCGTCGAGGAACAACAGCTCCGGGTTCCCGATCAGGGCCAGCGCCACGTCCAGGCGACGCCGCTGACCTCCTGACAGCCGGCTGGCGGTTGCCTCGGCCCGCTTGGCCAGCCCGACCAGGTCCAGGGTTTCCTCCACGCTTCGCGGGTCCGGGTAGTACCCGGCGTAGAGGCGGAGGCATTCCGCGACTGTCAGGTCCCGCTCGGGAGCGGACTCCTGCAGCACGACGCCGATGCGGGCCCGCCAGAACGGGCCGCCCTCCTGGGGGTCGGTGCCGAGGACGGCGATGTTGCCGGCGGTGCGCCGCCGAAAACCCTCCAGGATCTCGACCGTCGTCGTCTTGCCGGCACCGTTCGGCCCGAGGAAGGCGAAGACCTCGCCCCGCACGACCCGGAGGTCAATGCCCTGCACCGCCTCGAGCGAGCCATAGCGCATCCGCAGCCCGGAGACGTCGATGACTGCGTCCCCAGCGTCGATGTGCGTCCCCGTCTGGCTGATGCTCACCGCCCCCGACCTCCGAACCCCCCGACCACTGTGGAGCAGCGCGACAGACGATAACCACCCGGGTGCGGTTCCGCTGACCACGCGTCTCCGGGAACAGCCCGGGAATGGCAGATACGGGCTAATCAGGTAGTTTAAGAGGAAAATGCTGTCGATCTCGCGTGTGAACCTCTTGTTTGCGGATTACAGTCTCCGCCATGTCGCAGTACCGCATCGGCGAGGCCGCTGACCTGCTCGGCGTGAGCCCCGACACGGTTCGGCGATGGGCCAACTCGGGCCGGCTTCCCGCCGCGAGGAGCCGGGGCGGCCGCCGGACCATCGAGGGCAAAGAGCTGGCCCGGTTTGCGGCGTCGCTGGCGACCGCTCCCCTGCCCCGCCCGATCGTCTCAGAATCGGCCCGGAACCGCTTCACCGGCATCGTGACCAAGGTGACGGCCGACCGGGTCATGGCACAGGTCGAGCTGCAGGCGGGGCGGTTCCGCATCGTCTCGCTGATGAGCCGGGAAGCGGTGGACGACCTCGGCCTCAGCCCCGGCGTCCTCGCGGTGGCGTCGGTCAAGTCGACCAACGTGATCGTGGAGTTACCGGCCCAGGACTAGCCCGGGATTCGTGGAGGATCGATGAAGCCACCTGTTCGAACACTCGCTGCGCTGGTTGTCGCGTTGGGATTGGCGACAGCAGCTTGTGGGAGCAGCTCCAAGCCAGCGAGCAGCGGTACGTCGACGAGCGCGGCTGCAGCGACGACGACCGTCTCGTCCCGGCTGACCGGGTCTCTGACGATCTTCGCAGCCGCCTCGTTGACGGCCGCGTTCGACGACATCAAGGCGAACTTGACAACGGCCGCGCCTGGCCTGTCGCTGACCAACAACTACGCCGGCTCGCAGGCCCTCGTCCAGCAAATCGAGAACGGCGCGCCGGCCGACGTCTTCGCCAGTGCGGACACCACCAACATGAACAAGCTGGTCAGCTCGTCAATGGTCGACCCGCCTCAGACCTTCGCCCGCAACGCTCTGGAGATCGCGGTTGCCCCCGGCAACCCCAAGGGAGTGCACGGCCTGTCCGACCTCTCCCGATCCGACCTGAAGGTGGTGCTCTGCGATCCGAGCGTGCCGGCTGGCAACTACGCAAGACAGGCATTGTCGATGGCGGGCGTCACCGTGCACCCGGTCTCCAATCCGCTCGACGTCAAGGCGGCACTCATGACCGTGACCTCGGGAGAGGCTGACGCGACCATCGTCTATGTCACCGACGTGACGGCGGCGGGCAGCGCGGTCACGGGAGTGCAAATCCCCGCCAACCAGAACGTGATCGCCACCTATCCGATCGCGGTCGTCAAGTCGACGAAGAACCCGCAAGCAGCCCAGGCCTACGTCAGCTACGTGGTCTCGGGACCCGGGCAGAGGGCCCTGCAGGCTCGGGGCTTCATGGCGCCGTGAGAAGGGCGAGGCCGCCGGTTGGCCTCCTCATCCCGGCCATCCTCGCTCTCGCCCTCATCGTCGTCCCCCTGATCGGGCTCGTTCAGCGCGCGCCGTGGTCGAACCTCGGGGACCAGCTTTCTTCCCACGCCGTCCGCCAGGCCCTTGCGCTGTCGTTGCGCTGCTCCCTCAGCGCCGTGGGACTGTCACTCGTCCTTGGCGTTCCCCTCGCGTGGATTTTGGCCCGTACCAGCTTTCCCGGGCGACGGCTTGTCCGGGCGCTGGTTCTGGTGCCCATGGTCCTGCCGCCGGTGGTCGGCGGCGTCGCCCTGCTCTATGCCTTCGGCCGCCGTGGTTTTGCCGGGCACCTGCTCGAGCGGCTGACCGGCATCACCCTCGCCTTCACCACCAACGGGGCCATCCTGGCCGAGACGTTCGTGGCGATGCCGTTCCTGATCATCGTCGTCGAGGCCGGGCTCCGGCAGGTCGACGTCCGCTATGAAGAGGCGGCCGCGACGCTCGGCGCCGGACCCTGGCGGCGATTCTGGCGGGTCACCATCCCGCTTGTCTTTCCCTCCCTGGCGGCCGGAGCCGCCCTGGCCTGGGCGCGGGCACTCGGCGAGTTCGGAGCGACCATCACCTTTGCCGGGAACCTTCCCGGCAAGACGCAGACCATGCCCTTGGCGGTGTACGTCGCCCTCGAAACGACGCCCGACCTGGCGATCGTCATGTCGCTGATCCTTCTCGCCATATCGCTGGTCGTCCTGGCCGGCCTCCGGGACCGCTGGCTCGGTGCCTGAGGGGTCGGATGACCCCCGCGATAGCAGAAGAGGTACCTATATCGGTCCTTACTGCTACCTGGCCCTGGACCCGCGGCCGGGTCACTGCTTGGCCACGATGACCTCGGTCGATTTGATCACCGCCTTCACCGCGTGCCCCGGGGCCAACCCCAGGCTCTCGGCCGACTCTTTGGTGATGGCGGCCACGATCTCCTGACCGCCCGGCAACCGGATCGTGACCGTCGACATGACCACTCCGGGCACGACTGTCTCCACGGTGCCGTCC
>JBPYFF010000497.1:0-6051 GCA_051984455.1 Acidimicrobiales bacterium
GTGAAGGTGGGGATGGCCGCGACCGGCTCCAGCCGGTCCCGGACGTCCGCGTACACCTCGGCGTAGTAGCGGTTGATCGCACGAGCGAGGGCGCATCGCAGCTCGTCGTTCGGCAGGGCCGTGACCGGCAACCCGTAGGTGGGGTAGAGCACGGCAAAGTCGATGCCGAGCTCGTCGAGTCGCCGATACTGCAGCTCGGGCAACATCACCGTGGCCCGGTCGAGCGTGTTCTTCGTAGGTATTCCCCACACACCGACGGCGTGGATGCCCCGCTGGCGACGGTCAGCCCGCGAGGGCACCGCGACTCGCGGTAGCGCTGACTTCACCATGCGGTCAAACCCCATCGCCACGCTGTTGTCCGCCTCGTCGACGAGAAAGTCGCGCACCAGCGGCAGGTACTCGATCAAGTGGCCGTCGCTGTCGATGATGGGGTGGTCGATCGCGTCGCGAACGGCGGCGACCTGCTCGGATGGTATGAACTTCATCGCTGGACCTTCGCGGGCCCCGTCGCGCCGCCAGATGGCTTCCACCGCGGACCGTGGACCTCCCACCCAAGGGGCTCTTCCCAGCGGTTGCGGAATGCCACCTCTTCGACCGGCCGGCGGGGCGCGACCGCCCAACGGCCGGTCGGGTACCCGAAGGTGGCGCAGCCCGCCATCTGCCAGCCCTGTTCCTCGGGGACACCGAGGATACGGAGCACCTCCTTGGTCCGGAAGGCCAGCGCGGTCGTAAGGGTCGAGCCCACGCCCTCGCTCCGAGCCGCGAGCATGGCGCTCCAGATCGCAGGAAAGATTGAGCCTCCAGTGGGATCATGCTGCACGAAGCCGAAGAGGAGGAGCGGGTAGTCGGCGAAGTGGTCGGCGGCATAGTCGGCCGAGCTCACGATCCGGAGAAATTGGGCGTTGTCTGGATCGTCGGGCGCGGCACGCGACGCCTCAATCCGGTCCTTGTAGAAATGGTCCCACAACTGGGTGATGCATTCGCGGTACATCACCGCTACACGAGCCTTTACCTCCCGGTCGTCGACGAGCAAGAACCGCCAGTTCTGGGCATTGCCCCCGGTCGGTGCCCGCACGGCGGCGTCGAGGATCAACGCCTGGACCTCCTCGGGAATCGGGGTGTCCTTCACCCTGCGCATCGCTCTGGTCGTATAGAGCGCTTCGAGGACATCCATGTGCTCCGCATCCTCCTCGTGGAAGCCTGAAGGGCGGTGTCGAGTATTCCTGAAAGTAGGGTGTCTCGCTCAGCGGCGGCGGAGGCGTTCGAGCTGACTTCTGATGGCGGCGGCAGTGCTCGCCGACGCCCAGATCTGGCGGACTTCGTCGTCAAGAACGGCAGTTTGGATGCGCGCCAGCGCGGGGCCGCGGAGCTGAGCTTTGGTGTTGCGGTAGCTGCCTGCAGGAATGCTACCGAGTTCGGCCGCCGATGCCACGGCCTGCCCGACCAGGTCGTCGTCAACGACGGTATGGGCGAGACGGCAAGCCAACGCCTCAGGTCCACGATAGAGACGGCCCCCGAGCATCACCTCTTCGGCGTGGTCGCCGCACGCGAACCGGAGAATCTCCAGCGCGGCCGCGGGGAAGGGGACACCGACACGAAGCTCCGATGCGCCGATGAGTCCGTCGGGAGCAATAAAACGTAGATCGCACGCGCAGGCGAGGACGCAGCCGCCGGCGATAGCCGCTCCGTTGATCGCCGCCACGGTCGGACCGGGAAAGCCGAAGACCGATACGAAGGCGTCCGATAAGGCGGCGAGGAGCGCTTCGACATATGCCGGCCCCCCGTCAAGCACTTGCACGAGGTCGACGCCGGCGGAGAAGGCTTGCCCGGCGCCGGTGAGGACGAGGGGCGTCGAATCGCTCCGCTCCCGGTCGCGGACTGCGGAGGTCAGGTCGCTGAGCAGATCGACGTCCATTGCGTTGACCTTCCCTGATGAGAGGGTGAGCACCGTGACCCCTCCGGCCTGTCGAACCTCGATCATGGCGTCTTCATGCCGCGTAGTTCCGCAGGGCGCGCAGTGCCACCGCCCCATGAGGCCCCTCGGACTTGAGGTTTGATGCGTCGGGCGAGAGGCGCTGTGCCCCGACCCGGCAGAACTCGCCGGCTGGTCCCCGGATGGCAGAGTCAGCGTCGGACGGCCCAAACGTCCAGGTGGCGCCGCCCGGTCCGCACAGTTCGCAAAAAACGACGTGCGGTGCTTCGCCCACCAGCGACAGGGCGTAAGGAAGGCTGCGGTGACCCAGCCAGGCGACATGCCGGAGTCGGTCGGTGTCCGGAAACGAAACACCGAGCGGGCCCGTGATGTCCAGTCCGTGGGCCCAATGCTCGGCGAGGCGGGTTGTCGCCAGCGTCCTGGGCGCGATGGGGGCGGCTACCCACGGCAAGGCTCGAGCCGGATCGGCTCCGCGCAAAGCCGCCAGCGCGGCTCGACGCGCTGCGCTCCAGCGGTCAAAGACGACTTCGGCAGGAGCCGGTTCGGCGCGCACGGCCCGGTCCACCATCTCGTCCAGCGTCGCCGCCCCGGTCGTCGTCCAGGCTCCCGGGGCACCCGTTCCGGCGACCGTCTGGATGACCGCTTCGTCGGTCTGCGCCAGGTGGAGGACCACGTCGACAATGCTCCAGCCAGGCGCGGCCGACGGCGAAGCCCAGGAACCCTCGTCCAGGCTGGCGAGGATCGCCTCCAGCCGCTCATCCTCCGCCTCGAGGTCGTCGAAGACATTTCGCGAGGCCGCCGGTTGCGTCATCGCTCCATCCGGGTTGCCATAGACCCGGGACACTAGCCCGATCGACGATGCTCGCAGAGGGGGCGCGACGGGCGTCTCTGACATCACTGGACGGGCGGCCGTTACAGTGTGGCCCCCGGGAGGGCGATCGTGGGTCACGATGTCGAGTTGATCCTCATGAAGCAGGTGGCCAGTTACCTGGCGGTGCCGATCTTCCTGGTCGATCCGGCCGGGACCCTCCTGTACTACAACGAGCCGGCGGAGCCCTTGCTCGGCCTGCGGTACGACGAGACCGGTGAGATGCCGATGGAGGAATGGGGCACCATTTTCCTGCCCACCGACCGCAATGGCATGCCGCTCTCGGCGGAGGATCTGCCGCTTGCGATCGCGGTACAACAGGGCCATCCGGCCCACGGCCAGATCAGCATCACCGGGCTCGATGGTGTGGCCCGGCACTTGTCGGTGACCGCCTTCCCGCTCGTCGGACAGAGCAACCGCAACCTGGGCGCGGTCGCCATCTTCTGGGAGGACGAGTGAACATCCGCTTCTGGGGCACCCGGGGATCGGTTCCCGCCGCCGGCCGCTGGACTCAGCGCTACGGCGGGAACACCTCGTGCGTGGAGCTACGCGCCGCCGAGGGCGCGCTCGTGGTGCTGGACGCGGGCACCGGCATTTGCATGCTGGGCGCGACATTGCCGTTCGACGTCCAGCGGGTCGATGTGCTCTTGAGCCATCTCCACATGGACCACATCCTCGGGCTGGGATTCTTCGCCGGCCTGTTCCGCCCCGGGCTCGTGGTGCATCTCTGGGGACCGGGATCGACCACCCAGCCGTTGCGCGCCCGGCTCACCCGGTACCTCTCGCCCCCACTGTTCCCGGTCAGTTTGCGGGAGCTGCCCTGCCGTCTCGAGTTGCACGACGTCCCTCTCGGGACGTTTGAGATACCCGGTCTGGCGGTGACAACAGCGCTGGTCTGCCACCCCGGCCCGACCGTCGGCTACCGGTTGGATGACGGCCGCACGACCCTTACCTACTTGAGCGACCACGAGCCGGCTTTAGGGGCGCGGACGTTCCCCGAACCGGCCATGTGGACGTCCGGCTTCGGATTGGCCGAGGGCGTCGATCTGCTGGTGCACGACGCGCAATACACCGACGCGGAGTACTCCTTGCACGTTGGTTGGGGTCACAGTGCGGTCCGTCACGCCGTAGCTTTCGCCGCCCACACCGGTGTTCGGCGCCTGATCGCGTTCCACCACGACCCCTGGCATGATGACGACGCCCTCGACGCCATGTATGGCGCGGTCGAGAGCGACGTGCCGGTCACTGCGGCCCGGGAGGGCATGACCGTCGCGATCGATCCGGTCTGATGGTCCTCACCCCGCTACAGGTTGCGAGCGGACTTCCGTCGAAGGGCCGGTGGACGGCGGCCGGCCGCGATGGCTTGTTGGAGAAGGCCGATGACCCAGCTCTCGCCCCTGATGGCGTGTTCGGGATCGAGGTTCCAGTCGGCGACCAGCCGCTCGAAAGACGAGACCGCCCAGAGCACATCGAACATCGCGGCCGCGAGAATGCGATCCTCACCTGTCCACCCGGCGGTGTGTCGTTCAACCGCGCTGACCAGCGCCTCGTGCTGCCGCCGGCTGGCTTCTGCCAACGTGGGGTCGAGGTCCGGGCGGGCGATCCGGGGGTAGGCGGCGACGTGCCGAAAGATGCGGGCGGTGGCATCCGCGATGCCCTCGAGCCGGAGCTTCGTCAAGTCGACGCCGGCCTCTCCCTCCAGCCGGAGCATGACGGCGTCACGCAGTTCTTTTTCGTTGGCGAAGTGGCGGAAGACCGTTCGCTCGTTCACCCCGGCCCGGCCGGCAACGCCCCGCACGGTGAGCGCTGCCCAATCGCGGATGGGGAACTCACGCAGGAGCTCGGCCCCGGCGAGGACGATGCGGTCGCGCGTCTGGGCGGCTCGCTGGCGTCGGAGGGTGTTGTCGTAGGGCCGGCGGCTCTCGACGGATGTTTTGGTCGTCACCGGACGATGACCGGCAGCGTTTCCCAGCCCCGCACCGTCGAGGTGGGCGCCAGCTTGGCACCGTCCCAATCGACCTCCCACTCCGGAAACCGGTTCAGCACTTCGTCGAGTGCTATGCGCCCCTCGAGCCGGGCGAGGGCGGCGCCGAGGCAGTAGTGGATGCCGTAGCCGAAGGTGAGATGCTGGCCGACCTTACGGTGGATGTCGAACCGGTCGGGCTGGTCGAAGTGGCGTTCGTCCCGGTTCCCCGCACCCCCCAGCAAGAGCATGGCTGCGCCGGCGGGGACCTTGCGGTCGTAGAATTCGACCTCGTTGGGCGAGTACCGGCCGATATGCGGGGCGGGGGACTCGTAGCGCAAAAGCTCGTCGATGGCGTTCGGGATCAGTGAACGATCGGCGACCAGCTCCCGCCGCTGATCGGGATGCTCGGCCAGCACCTTGCCCGCCCAACCGATGAGACGGGTCGTCGTCTCGTTGCCCGCTCCCGCGACGACGGTCGTGTAGAGGAGCGCTTCGTCCCGTGTGAGACGCCGAGTGTTGCCCTTCTCGTCCTCGAATTCGGCCCGCAACAGGTCGCTCATGAGATCATCCGATGGATGCTCGAGGCGCCAGTCAATGTATTCGGCGAACATCTCGCTGCCGAAGGTCGGGGCGTCCGGCACATCCATCGGCTGGCCGGCTTCAGTCCGCAGGGCGTCGTCCGCCATTCTGCGGATGGTGTCTTGATCGGCGTCCGGGATTCCGATGAGCATGCCGATGACCCGCATAGGCATCTGGGCACCGAGGTCGGAGATGAAGTCAAAGCCTTCGGCGCCGATGAGCGGATCGAGGCTGTGGCCACAGAACTCCCGGATCTTCGGTTCGAGAGCGGCGACGCGGCGGGGAGTGAAGACCCGCGACAGCAGGCTCCGGTGGATGGTGTGGATGGGCGGATCTTCGAAGATGAGTGTTCCGGGTGGCATTTCCACGTTCGCCTTGATGAGCTCGAGGATGCCTCCCCGCCCCGACGTGAATCGCTTGGCGTCGGCCAGGGCGGCGGCGACGTCGGCGAAGCGGCTGAGAGCAAAGAAGTCGTAGTTCTCGTTGTAATAGAGCGGTGAATCGTCCCGGAGCTGTTTGAAGACCGGGTAGGGGTCGGCGTTGATGTCGACGTCATAAGGGTCGTAGTACAGCTCAGACACGGTGGGTCTCCTTGAGTAGGGCGATGATCCGCTCCGGGCTGAGCGGAAGCTCGGTCACGGTCACGCCGAAGGGCGAGAGGGCGTCGGCTACGGCGTTTACGACGGCCGGCGGAGCGCCGATCGC
>JBPYFF010000498.1:0-5673 GCA_051984455.1 Acidimicrobiales bacterium
ACGGGGACATGGTGCCGACTCGATATGGCGATGTCCAGGTCGCGGTCGTGCTCAGCGGGAGCCAGATCGTCGACGTGAAGGCGCTGCAGCTGCCCTTCGACCGGGCCAGGTCGCAGGCGATCAGCGACCAGGTCGCGCCCATGCTGCATGACGAAGTCGTCCAGGCCCAGAGCGCCCAGATCGACACGATCGGCGGCGCCACCTACACCAGCGATGGCTACGCCCAGTCGCTGCAGTCCGCGCTGGACAAGGCCCACGGCTGAGATCACCGTCCACCGGGTCGAGCAGGTTATGGGCACCGCCATCTCGGTTGATGTGCGAGACGCCGGGATCCCGTTGGCGGTTGACGGTGTCTTCGACTGGTTCCGATGGGTGGACGAAACGTTCAGCACCTACAAGAGCGAAAGTCAGATCAGCCGCCTGGGGCGGGGAGAGCTCACACCCGACGAGTGCGACGATCGGGTTCGCTGGGTCCTGGATCGATGTGAGGAGTTCCGCCAGGCAACGGAGGGTTTCTTCGATGCCCGGGCGACGGGAACACTCGATCCCTCCGGTCTCGTCAAGGGATGGTCGGTCGAGGTGGCGTCGGAAATGCTGGTCGAGGCGGGGTCGAGCAGCCACTGCATCAACGCGGGAGGGGACATCCGCATGCGGGGTACCCCCGGCTCCGACCGGCCCTGGCGGGTGGGCATCAGCCACCCGCTCGCGCCGGGCCGGCTGACCGTCCTTGTGATCGGTCACGACCTGGCGGTGGCCACTTCCGGGACGGCCGAGCGAGGCCTCCACATCACCGATCCGTTTACCCGCCATCCCGCGTCGGCCCTCGCCAGCGTCACCATCGTCGGTCCCAACCTGACGACCGCGGACTCGTACGCCACCGCCGCCATGGCGATGGGGCTCGACGCGCCTCGCTGGCTGGCTCGCCTCCCTGACCACGAGGCGTACCTGATCGATGCCGGTGGCCATGCCTGGTGGACGGCCGGTTTTGCCCGCCACGCTCCTGATCTGGCCGCCATGCCTCAGCCCCGGCTGGCGTCAGATGGCGCCTGAAACCCACCTTCTCGATCACTTCTACCTGGAATGACTACATTGATGCCCAGTGCACCTCGACCTGTGGCAAGCCTTGGCCGGGGCCGTCGTCGGGTTTACGGTCGGCCTGACCGGAATGGGAGGCGGGGCCCTGATGACCCCGATCCTCGTGCTGTTCTTCGGTGTCAATCCCGGCACGGCCGTGTCGAGCGATCTGCTGAGCTCGCTCGTCATGAAGCCCGTCGGGGCCTCTGTGCACTTCCACAAGGGAACGGTCAACTGGGACCTCGCCCGCTGGTTGGCCCTGGGCTCAGTGCCCGCCGCCTTCGCGGGCGTGTTCGTTCTGCGGCGGCTCGGCAGCGGCCCAGCGGTCGCCAACGACATGAAGACCCTGCTCGGCTGGGCGCTCCTTGTCGCGGCCCTGGCCATGGTCGCGAAATCATTCCTGACCTACCGCTCCCGAGGCCGGCCGGTGGCGAGCGACGAGGCCGAAATTCGGATCAAGAGGATTGCGACCGTAATGATCGGACTGGCCGGCGGGCTCATCGTCGGAATGACGTCGGTCGGGTCCGGCTCGCTGATGATCGTGATGCTGCTGCTGCTCTATCCGCGCCTGTCGTCCAGGCAGCTGGTGGGCACCGACCTTGTCCAGGCCATCCCGCTTGTCGGCGCAGCAACACTGAGCCACGCCCTCTTTGGGCACATCGACCTCGGGCTCACAGCATCGTTGCTGATCGGCAGCCTGCCCGGTGTCTACATCGGTGCCCATGTCTCGTCCCGTGCGCCTGACTTCATCATCCGTCCTGCGCTGGTGCTCATCCTGCTTGTCAGTGCCCTCAAGCTCCTCAACGTCAATAACACCGGCCTGGCCTGGACCATCGCCGTTCTGGTGCTGGTGGGCGCCCCGCTGTGGGCCGCGACCGAGGCGGCGTTGCGTCCGGAGTGGCAGTGGAAGGGAGCAGGCCGCCGGCGCACCGTATGGGTTGCTGCGCTCTCCGTCGCTGCACCCTTCGGTGTCGGCTTTCCGATCGCGATCATCTACGTCAGCACGGCTCGCCGCAAGCTAAGAGCGGTCTCTCTCCCTGCCAGCCTGCCGGCCCTGACTGCCCTTGCCTGACGGCGCGGGCGGGCGAGTCCCCCGGATCGGCCCAGTATCATCAGCGGCGTGATCCGGGGACTCAAGGGCACAGCGACACGGTACGACGACAAGGTGGCAGCCGTCACCGGGGCCTCGTCCGGGATCGGCCGGCGAGTCGCTCTTGATCTGGCCCAGCGGGGCGCCACTGTGGTCGGCCTGGCGCGGCGGGCCGGGTTGCTGGCCGAGCTCGAGGGACAGCTGAAGGCGTCGACGCCCGGCAGTTCCACGCGGGTCTGCGACGTCGGCGACTCCACCGGCTACCGCGCTGTCCTCGCCGAGATCGAGGCTCAAAACGGGCGGATCGACATCCTCATTAACAATGCCGGGATGGAAGAGGTGACCCGTGCGGAGGAAGGCCGCTACGAGACCTACCGGCGCATTTTCGCGGTCAACTTCTTCGGTGTCGTCGACGGCACGCTGGCCGTCCTGTCGGGGATGCTGGCCCGCAGATCCGGGATCATCGTGAACGTTTCCTCGGACTCCGCCCGTGCTCCTGAACCCGGTCACGGTGCGTACGCGGCGTCGAAGGCCGCGGTGTCGGCGTTCACCGAGAGCGTGGCGCACGAGGTCGCCGATCGCGGCGTCCACGTCCACGTGTTCTATCCAGCTTGGGTGCCGACGGCGATGTCACTGTCCGACACCGACGCGGGTGAGGCGCTTCCCCCCAAGGCGGTGCGCCGCACTGAGGAGCAGGTCTCGGCCTTGCTGCTCGAACGGATGGGCGGCCGACGGGTCGAGATCAACGCCGCCGCCCTGCCGCTGCTCGCCCCCATCGCCCGGACGGTCGCGCCGATCTCCTACCAGAACGCGGTTCGGCATCGGGCCCGCTAACCGGCTGGATATGCGCATCGCTGAGTACCACTAGGCATGGAAGGACGACGGCTGGTGCGTGATCCCCTCCGCCATCCCGCCCGACGACTTACAAGCCGCTCAGAAGGCCGTCGGACATCTCTTCCCAACCGCCTCAGAGATGGATTCCGGAATCTCCAGTGAGCGGACCGATCCGTGGCGGACGACGTTCGACGCAAAATGGCCGGAGTTTCCCTACCGCAGTCGGTCCCTCAACCGGCTGCCGTTCCACGACATTGGCCTCGACATCGCGACGTCGTTCCTCGGCAGCAACGATCTGCGGCTGTACATGTCGGTCATGACCGCCAAGTACGCCAACCAGTCATCGGGCTACAACCAGCTGCTGCATGCCGACTTCCCGAACCACTCGATCCTCGTCCCCCAGGTCGACGAGCGTTACCCGCAGCTGGAACTGTTCATCTACCTGAGCGATGTGTCGAGTGCGAACGGTGCGACCCGCCTGGTGTCCCGCCGCAGGACCTCGGACATCCCGGTCGAACAGCACACTCTGAGCTACGCGGACTATCCGGATCTCTACGAGGATCCGGGGGAGGCGGCCGGACCGGCCGGCTCCATCGTGGCCTACCGGCCCGACGTGTATCACCGCTCGGTCGACCTGACGGGGCCGGGCGTGTGCCGGATCATGATGCACGTGTCCTACCGCCCGGCGGAGGCGGAGTGGGGCCAGTACCAGGCGTGGGCCTTCAAAGGGTTTTCGCCCGAGTGGCACAACTTCGTGCAGGCAAGCGGCCCGAAGGAACTGGCCCTGCTCGGCTTTCCCGCACCGGGGCACCCCTACTGGACGGAGGAGTCGATCACGCGGGTGAACGCTCGCTATCCGGGTCTCGACATGGCCGCGTGGCGGGTGGCGTTGGGCTGACGCCGGTTCGACGAGCGGGCCGCGGTCGACCCGTTCGTGCGGTTGACTCGTGACCATGGACTTTTGGCAGACCATCCAGGCGAGGAGGAATATCCGGGCCTTCACCGGCGAGGCCGTCCGGGCCGAGGACCTCGACCGGATCATGGAGGCGGCTCGGCGGACGCCATCGGCATCGAACCGTCAGCTGTGGGCGTTCGTCGTCTGCACCCATCCGTCGGTCATCACCGGCCTGTCGGAAACCTGGCAAGGCGCTTCGTGGGTGGGCAAGGCTCCCGCCGCGATCGCCCTGCTGAATCCGAAGGATCCCGACGGCGATGGGGGAAAGAGGATGCGCGAGATCATGCAGTACGACCTCGGGCAGGCGACGATGGCGATCATGCTGGCCGCGACCGCGCTCGGCATCGGAAGCGGTCAGGCCGGCGTGATGGACCAGGCGAAGGCACAGGAGGTCCTGGGTTTTCCCTCCGACTGGTACTGCCGCTGGGTCGTGGGTCTCGGCTACCCCGCCGACCGACCGCTTCGGCCGATGCGAAACCCGAATCGGAAGCCAATGGGCGAGCTGGTGCATCACAACCGATGGGGACGGGCCGATGGTGACGGCGGGGGCGCAAGCGCGGGAATGTCTTAGAAGCCGAAGGCCACCCCGTCGCGCCGGCCGTCGGCGCCACCTTCCAGCCACCCGTCAGGATGGACGCGGATCACCTGGCCGGCACCGAACTCGCCGAGCGGAAGTCCGGGATCGAGCACCTGGAAGCCGGCATTTCTAAGTGAGGGGATGATCTCCGGCTGGCCGCCGGCTTCGACTGCGACCATGTCACCGCCGAGCCAGCGAGCCCGGGGCTCGTCAAGAGCGGCCTGCGGGTCGAGCCCCCGTTCGACCATGTGGGCGAGGACCTGAACCTGCCCTTGTGGCTGCATGGGGCCGCCCACCACACCGAGCACCGCCCACAGCCGGCCACGGTCACGGACCATGGCGGGGATGATCGTGTGGAATGGTCGCTTATCAGGCCCGATGCAGTTGGGGCTGGTGGGATCAAGAGAAAAGCCCAAACCCCGGTTTTGCAGGGCCGCCCCGCCGGCCGTCAGTCCCGAACCGAACTGGTGGAACACCGACGTGATGAGACTGACCGCCATCCCGTCAGCGACGGCTGCCGTGTAGACGGTATCCCGGCCGGTGTCGCGAGCCGCGAGGGCAGCCCAGAACTCAGGCACGGTGGCAGCGCGGGGGTCGGCGACGTGACGGTGCGCCAGTCGCATGCCCTGGCGGATGGCGACCATGATTCGCGCCAGTTGCTCGCCCGGTCCGGCGTCAGCTCGGGGCGGTTCCTGGTCGAGCAGCGCGAGCGCGGCGAGGACCGCGGCGCCCTGGCCATTGGGCGGGTGCTGGAGCACTTCCAGGCCCCGGAAGCGTCCCCGGATCGGTACCGTCCATTCGCCGGCATAAGTGGCAAGGTCGTCGGAAGCCAGCGCTCCACCATCGTTCGTCACGACTTCGACCGCCTCTTTCGCCCAGGCGCCTTCGTAGTGGCCGCTTCGGCCACCCCGGCCGATGTCCTCGAGACTGCCGGCCAGTTGGGGATTGCTCAGTCGTTGCCCGGCCCGGACAACGGGGGCGAAGGGGCTCCCGGGGCGCAGCCGCCCCGACGCCGCCCGCCAATGGCGGGCCGCGATGCGCCCGACCGGGAACCCCTGAGCGGCGAGGGTTCGAGCCGGCTCGAGGGTGCGGGACAGCGGCAGCCGTCCGTACCGCTCGGCCAGTTGCACCCAGCCATCGACG
>JBPYFF010000499.1:0-5505 GCA_051984455.1 Acidimicrobiales bacterium
GCCGACAGAAGGGCAAGAAAGACAATCACAGGCGCCTACACCCTACGGCCGTCGCGCCCATGGTCGCCACGATACGGCGTCGGACTGGCCAAGGGCGGGGAACGAGTCGAACGTCACAGCGGTGCCACTCCCTTGGCCGATTCGGCGTCGAGATAGAGCCGGGCGTGGGGCTGGCGGCGCAAGATGGACGCCGGGCAGGTGGGCGAGACCGGGCCCAGAAGCGCCTGGCTCACCGCGCTCGCCTTGCGGGCCTCCGGGCAGACGACGATGACGTCACCCGCCCGCAGCAGGGCAGGAACGGTGACGGTGATGGCGTGTGCGGGGACATCGGCGAGCGCCGGAAAGTGGCCCTCACCGACCTGCTGTTGGCGGCAGGCCCGATCGAGCGCCACCACTTTGACGTCGAGTGGATCGGCAAAGTCGGCCACGCCGGGATCATTGAACGCCAGGTGCCCGTTTTCCCCGATGCCCATGACACAGAGATCCATGGGGTAACGGCGCAACAGGGCGGCGTAGCGGTCCGCCTCATCGGACGCCTCGCTCACATTGGCTGTCGGGCGAAAATAGTTCACCTCCAGGGGCCCCACCCGTTCGCTGACCCGGGCGCGGATGTACCGGGCGAAGCTGGCCGGGTGGTCCAGGGCAAGACCGACGTACTCGTCCATACGGAAGATGCGCACCTGTCCCCATGGCACCGCTTCACGGGTCGTCAGCGCATCGAGAAAAGCGAGCTGGGAATTGCCGGTGGCCAGCATCACGTTGGCCTCACCGGCCCGAGCCACCGCATCGTCGATGACCGTGGCCGCGTCCCGGGCCGCGCCCCGGCCGAGCTCACCCCCGTCCGCGAAGACCCGGACCGCGAGAGCGTCAAACCGAGCCTCATTCCCTGACACGCATGTCATGCTACGGTTCCGTCGCCGTGCCGTTGTTCTTTACCGAAAAGGAATATGCGATCGTCCGAGCGGCGTGCGCCCGGCTGATACCGACGGACGAGGACCCCGGCGCGACGGAGGCCGGCGTGGTGGACTACATCGACGGCCTCCTGGGCGCCTTCGCGGTCGACCCGCCCCGGATCTGGGCCGGCGGAGCATTCTCGGGGCGGTTCGGCGGCGATGCTCGTTTTGCCGCTTTTCATCGTCTCAGCCGGCTGGACGAGCTGGCCTGGCGGACCCGGATCGAGGGGTCGCTCGGAATGCCCGAGCGAGAGTTCAATGGCCCTCACGTCGGCCTCCAGCAGCGCTACCGGGAGGGCATCAGCGCGCTCGGGGTCGACTTCGCCGAGGTCACAGAGGAAGAGCAGGATGCTCGCCTCGCGGCCTGCAAGGAGTTCCGCCGCCTGCTGTACGAGCACGCGTGCGAGGGCATGTACGGCCCACCGGAGTACGGCGGCAACCGGGACCTGGTCGGCTGGCGCAACATCGGATTCGACGGCGACGTCCAACCCCGCGGGTATACGGACGAGGAGGTCAGCCAGGGGTGACCGATCGCGACTTCGACGCGATCGTTATCGGTTCAGGCCCGGGCGGTGCGACCGCCGCCCACGTGTTGACCGCCGCGGGCTGGTCGGTCCTGATCTTCGAGCGGGGCCGCAATCACCTGATTGAAATCGACGACCCCGGCACCCTCAAGCAGGATTACTCCAACGACGAGCTGAAGTCGATGGGCCGACACTTCCTCGGGCCCGATCCGTGGTTGGAGCCGCGGACCTTCCGGCAATCGGAGGCCGACGGAGATCACGCCCACATCGGCGATGTCAACAACCTGCCCGCCACGGTCGGTGGTGGCGGCGTTCACGCCGATGGAAAGGTTCCTCGGTTCCTGGAAGAGGACTTTCGACTGCTGTCGACGCGCGGGCCGATCGATGGTGCCGATCTGGCCGACTGGCCGCTCACCTACGACGACCTTGAGCCGTTTTACGCCGAGGCCGAGCGGCTGGTCGGCGTCGCCGGTGACGCCGAAGCCAACCCGTTCGCGGCATGGCGGTCAGGGCCCTATCCGATGCCTCCAGGTGCACCCATGTTTGGCGCCCTGCTCAGCTCCGCCGCGGCCGAACGGCTCGGCTATCACCCCTATCCGGGGCCGACCGCCGCCAATTCCGTTCCCTATGACGGCCGGCCAGCCTGCAACAACTGCGGCTTCTGTGCGTACTTCGGCTGCCCCATCCATGCCAAGGGTGACCCGGTGGCCATGCTGCAGCGCGCCCTTCTCACCGGCCGGGCCGAGCTGCGCCCGGAGTCGTTTGTCAACCGGATCCTGGTCACCAACGGCCGGGCGACGGGCGTCCAGTGGGTCGGGCCCGACGGGGAGACGAGGACCGAGCAGGCCGGCCATGTCGTGCTGGCGGGCGGGGCGATGGAGACCCCCCGACTCCTGCTTCTGTCCGGCATCGAGCACCCCCTCATCGGCCGGTTCTTGATGTTCCACTTCCAGACCTACGTCATGGGGAGGCTGCCAGTCCGCGTGCACGGCCACAAGGGCCGGTCCGTGACCCATATGCACGACGATCACCTGATTCCGGATGCTGACTCGATGGCCGCCGCCAGGGAGGCCGGCTTGCCCTGGTTCAAGGGAGGGATGGTCGAACACGCCGGCCCGGCTCACCCCGTCGTGGAGGCCAAGCTCTACCCACCGGGGCGGGCTCACAAGGCGTCGATGCGATCATCGCCCATGCGCGAGCATCTCTGGGGCTTCTGCATGCAGGGTGAGGACATGCCCGTGGCGACCAACCGCATCGACCTCGACCCGACCGTCCGTGACGTCCGCGGCTTCCCGGTGGCTCGAACGACCCATCGCCCTCACCAGCACGAGGTCGTTGCGTCCCGGTACTACGCGCCCAAGCTCCAGCAGATCCTGACCGAGGCGGGAGCAGAGTGGACGATCGTCAGCACCTCGCCCTCGGTCGACCAGGCCCGGTACGGCACTTTCATGTCACCCGTGCCGGTTTCCCGTCACGTCGCGGGGACGACCAGGATGGGCCGGGATGTGGCCACCTCGGTCTGCGATCCGTGGGGCCGCTTGCACAGCGTTCCCAATGTCCTCATCGCCGACTCGTCGCCCTTCGTGACCGCGGCCGGTTACGGTCCGACCCTGACCCTGATCGCCCTGGCGCTGCGCAATGCTCGGGCCTTTGTGAGCTGATCACTTCGGAGCGTCGATCAGGGCTGCGACCGCGTCAGGTACTTGCGTGACCGGCACCTCCTGGCGCTCTCCGGTCTTCCGCCACTTGAGCTCCACCCGACCGCGCGCGAGCGCCCGCCCGACGATCAACTGAACCGGCACGCCCAGCAGATCAGCATCAGCGAACGCGACGCCGGGGGCGACGCCGCGATCGTCGAGGAGGAGACGCCAGCCTCTCGTCGCCAGCGTCGAAGAGAGCTCTTCAGCCGGAGCAATCAGGCCCTCGCTCCTGCCTGCCACGACGACGTGGACGTGCGCGGGTGCAACTTCGGCCGGCCAGCACAGTCCGGCGTCGTCGTGGGTCTGCTCGGCCAGCGCCGCCAGCAGTTGCGTCACGCCGATGCGATAGCAACCCATCGTGACGCGATGCGACTTGCCGCCGGCTCCAGGAGCGTCGAGGGCAACGGCGTCGGTGTACTTCCGGCCCAGCCGGACGACACGGCCGACTTCTATTGCCCTCTCGACCTGGAGGGGCTCACGGCAGTTGCCACAAGGGTCGCCCGCTCGAACCGACGCCACGTCGATGTAGCGGTCGACCGTGAAATCCCTGCCATTGACGACGTTGCGGGCGTGGGTGTCGAGCGCGTTGGCGCCGGTCACCCACGACGTTCCCGCCGCGACACGCCGGTCGGCGTAGACGGCGACCCCCCGCCCGGTCGCACCCTGCGGGCCGACGTAGCCGCGCACGAGGTCAGGGTGGGCCAAGAAGTCCTCGGGCGTGAACAGCTCGACAGCCGTTCCGCCGAGCGCCGTCGTCAGCCGGTCGAGGTCGGCATCACGGTCGCCGGGCACGAGGACGAGCACCGTCCGGCCTTCGACCTTGACGACCACGTTCTTCAACGTCCGGCCCGGTTCCACACCGAGGCGGCTGGCCAGCGTCTCAATCGTCGGGGTGTCAGGAGTATCAAGCGCTTCCATCGGCGGATGTATGAGCGGGTCTGCCGGGGAGGGGCCGGCGACGACCGCGGCGTCGATGCTGGCCGCATACCCGCATGAGGGGCAGGCGACGAAGGTGTCCTGGCCACTCGGGGCGGGAGCAACGAGCTTCTCCGACGCCGTTTGATCAAACCCGCCGCTGCTGGCGGAAACGAGCCGGTAGTTCACGCTGGATCGGTCCAGCATTTTCTGACACGCGGTTCGGTGGGCGAGATAGGACGCCTCGAGACCTGGCTGGTCGAGATCGAACGAGTAGCTGTCCATCACCCGGGAATCGCGCCCGCCGGCGATGCCTGCCCGGGGACGGCCCTCCTCCCTCAACCCGGTCTGGAACTGAAACAGGATCACGGGGAGGGTCTTGTAGGTGGTGCCCACGTCCTTCACCAGGTGAGCGATGATCTCGCCCTCGGGTCGACCAGGCAGACGAGGCAGGTCCACCTCCTGGCCGCCGATCCTGGCCATCTCATCCCGGACGATGCGCTCCATGGCGCGAACGACCCGCGCGCCGAGCGGCAGCCAGGCGTAGATACCAGGCGCCGTTCGGCGCAGATAGCCGGCCCTGATGAGGAGCTGGTGGCCGGGGGCGTCGGACTCGGCCGGGGTCTCGCGAAGGGTCCGAAGAAAAAGTCGGGACAACCTGACGACAGAGCCTTCCGGGATCAGCCCTTCGTCACTGACCAGCTTCACTCTCCAGGCCGAAGATCCGGATGGCATTGCCGGCGACGATCTTGAAGCGCTCTTCGGTCGGGATGTGGCTCATGGTGTCGAAGATCACCTTGCGGCTGTAAGGCCAGTCGTTGCCGTGATGCGGATAGTCGGTTGACCACATGATGTTGTCGATACCGACGGCATGCCGATTTTCGATTCCGTTGCGATCGACGATGAACGTTGCACTCAAGTTGCGGAACCAATAGGTGCTCGGGGGCTCGGTGATCGGGATTTGTCCCCAGCTGCGGTTGCGCCAGTACCGATCGTCCATCTGTTCCAGCAGGTGAGGGATCCATCCGACACCCGTCTCGATGAGGGCCACCTGCAGCGAGGGGTGACGCTCCAACACGCCGGTGAAGATCAACTGGCCGATTGTGGATGGCACCGTCGCGAACACGCTGCCGAGGCCGGCAACCGCTTTGGCGTTGGCGTTGGGGCGCTTGCCGCCGTACAGCTGGCTGCCGCCCGCGGCCGCCGCTGCGGCCGCGGCGGCGCGCGCCTTTTGGCGGGCCGACCGACTGATGAGGTTGATATGGATGCACACCGGGATGCCGGTCTCGGCCGCGGCCGCCCAGAACGGCTCGTCTTCCTCCCCGATACTGTCGCCGCCGCCTGGCCAATTTCCGATGACGACACCCTTGAACCCTCTGGCCGCGGCCTTGAGCAGATAGTCGACCGCAACGT
>JBPYFF010000500.1:0-3406 GCA_051984455.1 Acidimicrobiales bacterium
GTCGGAGTCAACACCGGCCAAGCCGAGGTCCGTGAGATGGGCGGCCCTGGTTACGTGGTCTACGCCGTCGTGGGCGACGCCATCAACATCGGTTCCCAACTGCAGGAAGAGGCACCTCTCGGCGGGATGCTCATCGGCGCCGAGACCCGACGCCAGCTTCCCCTCGATGCCGACGCCGAGCCCCGGCCCGGGCTCAGGGTCAAGGACAAACAGACGCCCGTCGATGCCTACATCTTGCACTCGGTCCTGACGTCGTCCGGGCCCAGGTCTGGTGCAACTGACTGACCACTGGGTCCACACTCATCTCGGTGCTGATGCTACGGGTGCGATGCTGTCCGGCCGATAGACATCCTGACGCAAGGAGAACTGATGCGAGCTGCCGGGATCAGGGAGTTCGGCGGTACGGTGACTACCCTCCAGCTCTCAGATCCCCGGCCACTTGCCGCCGACGAGGTGCTGATCGACGTCGTGGCCGCCGGTGTTGGGAACTGGGACGAGTTCGTCCGCGCCGGTTCCTGGGACGTGGGACGTAAGCCGCCCATGGCCCTCGGTGTCGAGGCTGCCGGGATCATTGCCGGCGTTGGCCATGAGGCCACCGGTCTGGCGGCCGGGGAGGGAGTCCTGCTGCATACCTCGCCGTTTCGCGATCAGGGCGCCTGGGCCGACAAGCTGATCGCCCCGGCCCGGACCGTCGCTCGCAAACCGGTGGGCGTGGCGTGGGAGGTGGCTGCCGCCTTGCCGGTTCCGGCCCTGACCGCCGAGCAGGCCCTCGTCGAGGCACTGGCGGTGCGCCAGGGGGAGGTTGTCCTCGTCCACGGCGCCGGCGGGGTCACCGGCGGCCTTCTTGTGCAGCTTGCGGTGGCAAAGGGGGTCACCGTCATGGCGACAGCGGGCCCAACGAGCGCGGAGCGGATCCGTGCGTTCGGCGCGATGGCAGTCTTCGACTATCGCGATCCCGACTGGCCCCGCGAGGCACGCCGGCGCGCCGGCCGGGTCGGAGTGGCTGCCGCCGTGAACGCTGTTCGCGGCGGGGCAACGACCGCCCTGGCTGTCGTGGCGCCCGGTGGGCGCCTGGCCACAATCACCGGGGACCCGCCCGGTCCTGAGCGGGGCATCAACGTCGTTGACGTTTATGTCCGGCCCGACGGCGGCCGACTCGAGGCGTTGGCGGCGCTCCTTGGCGAGGGCCTGCTCTCGCTCAACGTCGCCGGCCTCTACCCGCTGCAAGAGACGAGCAGGGCATTGCAAAGGGTGGCCTCCGGTGGGGCCGGCGGCGCCGTCGTCCTCAACGTAGTGCCAGCTCCGCCTGAAGGGTCGCACCCTGGCTAACGGGCAACGCTCACCCTTGCGGAGCTTGCGCTCACGGTCCGGCCAGAGGGATTCGGCCAGGCGGCGAGGTAGGCTTCCCTGTCTGGGACGCCGATTCAGGCGACAGGTGGAGCGCAGAACGACACATGAGCGAGCAACAGCTCCAGAAGGTCAAGTCCGGGATCGGCTTCATCGCCGCCCTCGACCAAAGCGGAGGGAGCACTCCGAAGGCGCTCCAGCTCTACGGCATTGGCGAGGACGCCTACTCCGACGACGACGAGATGTTCTCGCTGATGCACGAATTCCGCACCCGCATCGTTACGAGCGCCAGTTTCGGCGGGGACCGCGTCCTCGGTGCAATCCTGTTCGAGGACACTCTCGACCGCGAGATCGCAGGCCGCGGTTCGGCCTCCTACCTCTGGGACGTGAAACAGGTCGTCCCGTTCCTGAAGGTTGATAAGGGGCTGGCGGCCGAGGCGGATGGCGTCCAGGTGATGAAGCCCATCCCCGGTCTTGACGAACTGCTGTCGAAGGCCAAGACCATGGACGTCTTCGGCACCAAGATGCGCTCGTTCATCAAGCTCGCCAGCCCGACTGGCGTCGCCGCGGTCGTCAACCAGCAGTTCGAAATAGCTGGCCAGATCCTGGCTGCCGGCCTCCTGCCAATCATCGAGCCCGAGATCGACATCCACAGTCCCGAGAAGGCCAGGGCCGAAGCGACGCTGAAGGCGGCCATCCTCGAGGGGCTCGATTCACTTCGACCGAACGAATGGGTCATGCTCAAGCTGACACTCCCCGACATTGACGATTTCTATGCCGAGCTCGTGGCTCATCCGAGCGTTCTGCGCGTCGTTGCTCTCTCCGGGGGCTACACCCGTGCAGAAGCAAATGCCCGACTCGTTCGTAACCATGGAGTCATCGCCAGCTTCTCCCGGGCGCTCACCGAGGGACTCTCGGTTGACCAGACCGACGAGGAGTTCGACGCAACCCTCGATACATCGATTGCCAGTATTTTCGAGGCATCGAAGACGTAACCCGCCGCGAGCGCCTTTCGGCCGGGCGCCAGCGCTGATCAGCCGCTTCGGTCGAGAGGAGTTCCTTCGGCAGCCAGCGCCTCCTGCGCCTTGGCCGGCCCGCGCAGTACATATGCCACTCCGACGGCGACGATGGCGCCGGCCACCGGCCCGATCAGGTAGACCCACCAGGTGGACAGGTCGCCGATGGCGACATCTGGCCCGAAGCTCCGGGCCGGATTCATTGAGGCACCATCGAACGGCCCGCCCATCGTGCCCCAGGCCATGATGTAGGCGCCAACCGCCAGCGGCACGAACGGCCCATTCAGCTTGGGCCCATTGGCCAGGTTGAGAACCATGAGCACGAGGCCGAAGGTGATGATTGCCTCGAACCCAGCCGCCTGCCAGGACTTACCCGCCGGAGGCATCGTTGCGGCGAGCTTCCCCACCTTGCCGAAGAAGGCGCGAGCGAGCAGAGAGCCGCATACAGCGGCCACGAACTGGACCGCCCAGTAGGCGCCGGCCATCACCAAGCCCATGTCTCGTCGCAGGGCAAACGCCAGGGTCATTGCGGGATTGAAATGAGCCGAGATGTCGCCGAGGAAGTAGACGGCCACAACCAGCCAGAGCGCGGAGATGGCCGAGAGCACCAGTACCGTCTGCCAAAGCTGCAGGGGACGACCGCCGTAGCGCACCAAGACGGCTGCGCCCCCGGAGAGCACGAACGTCAGGCCGGCCATGCCGATGAACTCGGCCAGCAGCCGGCGCAGGCGATGATCAGGGTTGGTCCAGTCGGCGTACCCCCGCTGACCGCCGACCGATGCGGTGAGCGCGGCCTTTCCGACCGGCGCGGGTGAACTGGCCGACGCGAACACCTCCTCAACCGGCGAGCTCATGTCAGCTGGGCTTCGCCGGCGACGTCAGGTCAGCTGACCCGCCCCTCGTCAGGGCGAGCGGCATGACGACGCGGTCGTACAACTCCTCGCTGACTCCATTCTGCAAGGCCGCTTGCTTGAGGGTCAGATCACGGTCGATGGCGTAGTGCGATATGACCGAGGCCTTGTCGTAGCCGATGACGGGCGACA
>JBPYFF010000501.1:0-2998 GCA_051984455.1 Acidimicrobiales bacterium
TCAGATCCGCTATGTCAACTCCTGGCCCCGGCCGTTGCAACAACCCCATCCGGAGGTCTGGATCCCGGGCGTCGGGTCGCTGGAAACCATGGAATTCGTCGCCCGGCACCGCTACGCCTACATGGGCATCCCGTACTTTCACATCGACGTCTTTGACCGAACGTTCCGAATGTTCCGCCAGGCGTGCGAGCGCGAGGGCTACCAGGCCGATCCCCTGCAGATGGGATGGCTCGAACCGATCTACGTGGCCGAGACGGACCAAGAGGCCCGGCGGGACTACGAGGACCACTTCTTTTACTTCGTGAAGCGGTTGCTCCCGGGCATCAACATCCAGCCGCCCGGCTACACCTCGCTCCGTTCGTACGAGTCGATCATGAAGGGCATCAACACCTTCGCCATCAACCTGCAGTCGTGGGACGAGGTCGTGCAGGGCCAGTACGCGATCGTTGGCTCACCCGACACGGTCTTCGAGAAGCTGGTCGACAACCTGCACCGGCTGGGAACGGGAAATCTTCTGGGCCTCTTCCAGCTCGGCACGTTGCCGGCCGACAAGACCAGGCGCAACCTTCAGCTGTTTGCCTCAGAGGTGATGCCCCGGCTGCGAAAAGAGTTCCCCGAGGGATCCCGGATCGTGGCCGAGGCGGGGGCGGTGGCCTGACCGGTGACGACCGTCCTGGCCGAGCACAAGGTCACCACCTCGCTGGGCCCCCAGAGCATCTACCGCGGCGGACCAGGTGACGGCGCCACCCGCGGTGCCCTGGTCTACCTTCATTCGGCCGCGGGGGAGATCCCGGGTGCGGCCGTGGTCGAGACGCTGGCCGACTCGTTCGACGTCATCGCCCCGCTCTTTCCCGGCTTCGGAGAGTCCCAGGGCATCGAGCTGATCGACGACATCGAGGACGCCGTCTTCCACCTGCTGGACCTCTGGGACGCCCTGCAGCTAAACGCTCCGACCGTCGTGGGCGCCTCGCTGGGCGGCTGGCTGGCCGCCGAGCTGGCGGTGCGTTACCCGTCCGCCGTAGGGCGCCTGGTCCTGGTGAACCCGGCCGGGCTCTACGTCGAGGGCCACCCCATCAAGGAGATCTTCGGTCGCCAGCCGGCAGAACTGGCCGAGGACATGTTCGCCGACCAGCAGCATCCCACGGCTCAGGTCATGCACCAGATGCAGGCCGTGATGGACTCGGGAGGGGAAGTCCCGTTCGAGCTCTTGAAGCCGACCCTTCAGTCACTGGCGGCGACGGCCAAGATCGCCTGGAACCCCTACCTGCATGACCCCAAGCTCAGGCGGCGGCTGTACCGCGTGTCGGCCCCGACGCTCATCGTGCACGGCCGGCAAGACCGGCTGGTCCCGAGGGAGCACGCCGAGGCGTATCACGAGGGCATCCCTGGCTCAGAACTGGTCGAGGTGGAAGGCGCCGGCCACCTGCTGCCCCTGGAGAAGCCGGACGAGCTGGCCGCACTGATCACGGGGTAGGGCGGCCTCACACCATTCTGGGGAGAGAAGACAACCCGGGGAGGTCGACTACTCACCCCGGAATGAAAGTCGCACTCGCTCAGTGGCGTCAGCGGCGGGTAGCCGACCTCTGGCCCTGGTGGACCCCGATGCGGTAGCCCAGGTACCCCGCGATGGCGGCGGCCGCGAAGATCTCGAGCACATGCAACACGCCGAGCACGAAGTGAAGGACCCACCAAAAGGCGAGAAAGCCGAGCACGATCAGGAAGATGGCGCCCAGGACTTTCAGCCCCGTCGAGCCCGGCGGCGGCGGCGCCGGCACCGGCCTGGTGGCAGGGGCAGGGGTGTGCACCGACGGAACAGGCGTGGCAGCGGCCCGCTTGGCCTCCGCCTTCGCCTGACGACTGGACTGCTTCGGCTCCTTGACCTTGGTTCCCGGGGCGAGCGTCTGGCAGATCAGGCAGGTCCCTGGAGCGAATCCGTGGATGCAGGTCGTGGCCACGCCTCCATGGTGACGCATCTGCCGGCGTAGTGGGTGTCGAAGTCCGGCCGGGAGCGGGAATTGCGGCCGGCGGGAGGACGTGTTCGAATCGTGCCATGCGTGCAGCCGTCTTACGCCAGGTTGGCGACGACAAGGTCGACATTGTCGACACCATGGAGGTTGAGGACGTCGGGCCGGGAATGGTGCGGGTGGCCATTCGGGCGACCGGCGTCTGTCATTCGGATCTCTCGGTTATGAACGGGACCATTCCCCAGCCCGCGCCCTGTGTGCTCGGCCACGAAGGTGCGGGCGAAGTGGTGGAAGTTGGCCCGGGAGTCACCGATCTGGCCGTCGGCGACCACGTCGTTGTCGTCTGGGTTCCCCCCTGCGGCAAGTGCAACCTCTGTATGACGGGGCAAGCCAACCTGTGTACCAACATCATGTTCTCCGCCGTCGGTGCATCGCCTCACTTCCGTCTGGGCGGCGATCCGGTGTTTGGGATGGCGGGAACCGGCACCTTTTCCGAGCAGGCCGTGCTGCCGCAGGAGGCGGTCGTCAAGGTGCCCCAGGACGTGCCGTGGGAGATCGCGTCACTGATCGGCTGTGGGGTGACGACCGGCGTCGGTGCTGCCATCAATGCGGCCAAGGTGAAACCAGGTTCCTCCGTGGTGGTCTTCGGATGTGGCGGGGTCGGCATCGCAACCATCCAGGGGGCCCGACTGGCGGGCGCGGCCGAGATCGTTGCCGTCGACCTGGTCGAGGAGAAGCGCGAGGACGCGAAGCGATTCGGTGCGACCCATGCCGTGGCACCCGAGGGCGTCGCGGCCGTAAGCGGCGAGATCACCGGCGGGACAGGATTCGACTACGGCTTCGAGGTGATCGGCCTGCCGACGACGATCAGAGCGGTCTACGACGCCGTCCGCCGGGGCGGTACTGCCTGCGTCGTGGGCGTCGGACGCGTGGATCAAATGGTGGAGTTCAACGCCTTCGAGTTCTTCTTCAACGAGAAGCACCTGCTCGGCACCATCTACGGTTCCTCCGACGTCCGGGTCGACTTTCCCCGG
>JBPYFF010000502.1:0-2518 GCA_051984455.1 Acidimicrobiales bacterium
TCACCCAACCGGAGGGGCCCAGCTTCGTGCTCGATGGCCATGAGATCAGCTGGCAGCGGTGGCGGTTCCGGTTCTCCGTCCACCCCATCGAGGGTCTCGTGCTGCACACCGTTTCCTACGACGGACGGTCCATCCTTTACCGGGCGTCCATCGCCGAAATGGTGGTGCCCTACGGCGCGACCGGAGCCAGCCACTGGTGGAAGAACGCTTTTGACGCGGGCGAGTGGGGTCTCGGCCGCATGATCCAGCCGCTGAGCAACGGGTGCGACTGCCTGGGCGAAATCAGGTACGCCGATGCCGTCATGCCGGACGAGATGGGAGGAGGCAACGTCGTCGCCAACGCCGTCTGTGTGCACGAGGAGGACTTCGGGATCCTCTGGAAACACGCCGACCTGTGGACCGGCCTCACCGAGACGCGGCGTTCGCGGCGGCTGGTCATCTCGGTCATCTCGACCGTCGGAAACTATGAGTACGGCTTCTACTGGTACTTCTATCTGGACGGCACCATCCAGCTCGAGGTCAAGCTGACCGGCATCATGCAAACCGCCGGCGTAAATCCCGGGGCGGAGCCGGACCACGCTGTTTTGATCGCGCCGGGACTGGCCGCGCCCCATCACCAGCACCTCTTCTGCGCGCGCCTCGATGTGGACCTCGACGGCGCGGCCAACTCCGTGTACGAAGTCGACGTCGTCTCTGACGGCAACGGCTCGGCCAACCCTCACGGCAATGGGTTCGGGCCGGACGTCACCCTGCTCGCCACCGAGTCAGAGGCCCAGCGGTTGGCCGACCCGCTGGCCGGCCGGTGCTGGAGGGTCGTCAACCCGACGGTGATCAACCGGCTGGGACAGCCGGTGGGCTATCGCTTGATCCCGAACTCACCTGCGAGATTGCTGGCTGACGACGCCGCCCACATCGTCAGACGGGCCACCTTTGCAACCCGGAACCTCTGGGTCACGCCGTACTCGCCCGACGAGCGCCGCCCGGCGGGAGAGTATCCAAATCAAAGTGAAGGGGGGGACGGTCTACCGGCCTGGACGGTGGCGGACCGGGCCCTGGTCGACACCGACGTGGTGCTATGGCACACCTTCGGGGTGAACCACATCGCCCGGCCGGAGGACTGGCCGGTGATGCCGGTGGAGTACGCCGGCTTCTGGCTCAAGCCCGACGGGTTCTTTGATCGCAACCCGGCCCTCGATGTGCCACCGCCGAGCAGTCACTGCGCGTCGTAGCGGCTGTCCACGAGGGTTTCGAGCGCCTTCCGGTCGACCTTCTCCATTGCCGTCAAGGGAAGTTCGGCGACGACCATGAGGCCCTCGGGCAGTTTGTAGCCGGCCAGCCGCGGCGCGGCGAAGGCGCGTAGCTCATCAAGGTCGGGTATGTCGGCGCCGTGGCGGGGAACCACAACGGCCACCCCTTTTTCCCCCATGACCGCATCCCGGCGAGGCACGACCGCGACCGCGGCCACGCCATCATGTGAGGCCAGGACGTTCTCCACCTCCAGCGGGTAGACGTTGTAACCGCCCCTCACATACATCTCCTTGGTGCGGCCGGCCAGGCGCAGCCGCCCTCGCTCGTCCCGCCAGCCGAGGTCGCCGGTACGCACGTAGCCGCCGGCGGTGAAGGCGGCTTTGGTCGCATCGACGTCGTGCCAGTAGCCGGACATGACCGCGGGTGAACGGAGGCAGACGGCGCCGACATCGCCGTCGGCCACCGGACGGTCGTCGTCGTCGAGCAGCGCCAGCTCAACTCCCCGCAGCGGCCGGCCCACACTGACCTCGGCATCTTCGGGCGGGTCGTCGAAGGCAGTGCCGATGCCGATGGCAGCTTCGGTGCACGAGTACCGGATCATGACCGGAGCATGGAAGCGGGACCGGGCCTCGCGGACCAGCGCGGCGGTGGCAGGTCCGCCCCCGATGACAATCGCGCGCACGCTCGACAAGTCGTAGCGGTCGAACGCCGGATCCCGCATCATCAGCGCGACCTGGGTGGGAATGCCGCCGATGGTCGTCATGCGATGCTCGGCGGTCAGTCGCAGTGCCTCGGCGGCTCGCCACCGGCCGGTGAAGAAGCTGGTGCCGCCCTGCCGCAGGTTGCCGGGGAACTTGGTCATGAATCCGAGGTGAGCGGTGGCAGTGGCGATCAGGCTTCGGCCGCCCCCGCCCCACCGGTCTCCGACGTCGATGGCGCAGATGGCGGACAGCTGGTGATTGCAGAACAGCACACCCTTGGGCCGGCCCGTTGTTCCCGAGGTGAAGATGATTGCTAGCGGTCGATCGGGATCGTCGGCGATGGTGCGGCTGTCGCCGGACTCCTTGCGAAGCTGGGCCAGCACACCGCTGGCATCTCCGGCCGGCGTGACCTCTTCCACCGGTCCGGTCGGGGGCGCCAGGTCCGCAGTTGCCAGGATGAACCGGGGCTCGGCGACGGACAGCACCTCCGACCGCTCAGGTGCTGAGAGGCGAGGGTTGACGCCGGCGGTGATGGCGCCGACCTTGGCCGCGGCCACATAGGCGACGGC
>JBPYFF010000503.1:0-3224 GCA_051984455.1 Acidimicrobiales bacterium
CGGGCCTCGTTCGAGCCCGACCTGCTCGTGTCCGATGGCGAAGCGTTCTTCGTGGCCGAGGACCTGCCCCTTGGCGCCGCGCCCGGTGTAATCGAAGGCTGGATTCCTTTTCGTTCCGTGTTCGACACGCTGTGGGCCGGCCGCCGTCACGTGATGATGGGTGCCAGTCAGATCGACCCGTCGGGCAATCAGAACATCGCCTGCATTGGTCCCTGGCAACACCCCAAAGCGCAGCTGCTCGGTGTGCGGGGAGCGCCCGGCAATACCGTCAACCACGCCACCAGCTACTGGATCCCCAATCATTCACCGCGAGTCTTCGTCAAGCAGGTGGACATGGTTTCCGGTGTTGGCTACCGCCGGGCGAAGGAGGTGGGCGGCTTTGTCAACGAGCACCACGAGATCCGGCGCGTCGTGTCGAACCTGGGCGTATTCGATTTCGAGACTCCCGATCACACCCTGCGACTCAGATCCATCCACCCCGGGGTGAGCGTTGAGGACGTGGTGGCCGCGACCGGATTCGAGTTGAACATTCCCCCGGACGTCCCGACGAGCCGGGAGCCCAGCGAACCCGAGCTGGCTCTTCTTACCGACGTGCTCGATCCCCGCGGTGCCCGTCACGGCGAGGTCAAGTCGTGACATCGCCGGCCTTGCACACCCGGCTGTGCGACCTGGTCGGCATCGACTATCCGATCGTGCAAACCGGCATGGGATGGGTGGCGGGACCGGGCCTGGCCGCGGCGACGTCGGAGGCAGGCGGGCTCGGCATCCTGGCCGCGGCGACCATGACCTTCGACGAACTGGCGTCCGGCGTGGCCGCCATCAAGAACCGCACCGGCAAACCGTTCGGAGTGAACCTGCGCGCCGATCAACCCGACGTCGGCGACCGCGTCGAGTTGCTGATCAAGGAAAAAGTGCGCGTCGCCTCGTTTGCCATGGCCCCCAGAGCGGAGCTCATCACCCGGCTGCACGAAGGCGGCGTGCTGGTCATTCCTTCCATCGGAGCCAAACGTCATGCCGAGAAAGTGGCGGCCTGGGGCGTCGACGCGCTGCTTGTGCAGGGTGGCGAGGGTGGGGGCCACACCGGCGCCGTTCCGACCACCCTGTTGCTGCCCCAGGTGGTCGATGCCGTCGACATCCCGGTGATCGCGGCAGGAGGGTTCTTCGACGGCCGCGGCCTGGTGGCGGCGCTGGCCTACGGCGCGGTGGGAATTGCGATGGGCACCCGATTCCTTTTGACGCGCGACAGCGGCGTCCCGCAGGCGGTGAAGGACGTCTATCTCGGCAAGTCGGTGACCGACACCATCGTGACCCGCCAGGTCGACGGCGTACCGCACCGCGTGCTGCGGACGGAGTTCGTCGAGCAACTGGACTCGTCGGGTCCGATCCGGGGCAGCTGGCGGGCTCTGGCCAACGCGGTGAGATTCCAGCACCTGTCGGGCCAGTCCTGGCCCTCCGTCATCCGGGAGGGCCTCGCCATGAAGAAGTCACAAGAGCTGACCTGGCGCCAGGTGATCATGGCCGCCAACACGCCCATGCTGCTGAAGGCGGCCATGGTGGACGGCCGTCCCGACCTCGGCGTCATGGCCAGCGGCCAGGTCGTCGGCCTGATCGATGACCTCCCGACCTGCGCCGAGCTGATCGAGCGCATCATGAACGAGGCCGACAAGGTGCTCGACCGGCTCAGCCGCTGAGTGCGCGAAGCTGTCAGCCATGCCTGAGCACACACGAGGCGCCGGACCACTGCCCCCGGTTGAGAAGGTCCGGCCCGGCCTGTGGAGCATCCCGGTACCTATACCGAACAACCCGCTCCGGTACGTCCTCGTTTACGCCTTCGAAACCGACCGGGGGCCGTTCATCGTCGACGCCGGCTGGAACACCGACGACGCCTACAACACCCTGGTCGCCGGCCTGGAGCACGCCGGTTTCAGCGTCGCCGACGTGCAGGGGGTGATGGTCACCCACATTCATCCCGACCACTACGGCCTGGCCGGTCGGGTCCGGGACGCGTCCGGCGCGTGGGTGGCGCTGCACCCGGCTGACGCTCGACTCATCTACGAGCGCTACGAGCATCCCGACGAACTTCTGCAGCGGGTCGGCGCCATGCTCCGCCGTATGGGCGCACCGAAGGAAGAGCTCGAGTCGCTGCGAACGGCGTCGATGCCGGTCCTTCCCTTCGTCACCGCCGTGCACCCCGACATCTTGATGGAGGACGGCGACAAGCCCGAGGTTCCCGGCTGGGATCTGCTGGCGATCTGGACGCCCGGCCACTCTCCCGGTCACCTTTGCTTCTGGGAGGCCGGCAACCGGCTCATGCTCTCGGGCGACCACGTTCTGCCCAGGATCACGCCGAACATCCCGTTCCACCCTCAAGCGGGCGCCGACCCCCTGGGTGACTTTTTGCGCTCGCTCGAGAAGGTCGGGAGCTACGACGCTGAAGAGGTGTTACCAGCCCACGAGCACCGATTTGTCAACCTCGACGTGCGCGTCGACGAGCTACGGCGTCACCACGAGCAACGGTTCGCGGAAGTCGTCGAGGCCATCAAGGATGGAGTCGATACCGCCTGGGGGATCGCCAGCCGCATGCGCTGGTCGCGCCCGTGGAACCGGATCGAAGGCTTCATGCGGCGGGCCGCAGTCGGCGAGGCCGTAGCTCACATGCGTGCTCTCGAAGAGCGAGGCATCTTGCGCGAGGTCAACGGGGAGCCATCCCATTGGGAGATCATCGCCGCCGGCTGACCGCTGGACGAGTTAGAGGCGCTCGATGATGGTCACGTTGGCCTGTCCGCCGCCTTCGCACATCGTCTGCAGCCCGTAGCGGCCTCCGGTCCGCTCGAGCTCATTGAGCAGGGTGGTCATTAGGCGGGTACCAGTTGCGCCCAGAGGATGGCCGAGGGCAATGGCGCCGCCGTTGACGTTGACCTTGTTCAGGTCGGCGCCAGTCTCCTTCTGCCATGCCAGTACGACCGAGGCGAACGCCTCATTGATCTCGATGAGGTCGATGTCGTCCAGCGACAGACCTGATCGTTCGAGCGCGTAGGCCGTCGCCGGAATCGGGGCAGTGAGCATGTAAATGGGATCGGCCCCCCGGCAACTCAGGTGATGGATGCGGGCGCGGGGACGAAGGTTGTGATCACGGAGCCCGGCCTCGGAAACGACCAACAGGGCGGTGGCGGCATCAGAGATCTGGCTCGAGACGGCCGCGGTCAACCGGCCGCCCGGGACCA
>JBPYFF010000504.1:0-3561 GCA_051984455.1 Acidimicrobiales bacterium
TTGAGTGGGATGCCCCTCTGTTCCGCGTCGATTCAAGCGAGCCGATAGAGATCGGGATCGATGGCGAGGCGTTGCTGATGGACCCACCGCTGCACTTCGAGTCTTTGCCGGGGGCGCTTCGGGTCCGCATCCCCCGGCACGCCCCCGGCCTGTCCCCCGCGGCCGCGTCGGTTCGGCCCACCACCTCGACCCTTCGGGATCTCATGTTGACGGCGGCGGGGCGCGGCGTCGATCCCCGTTAGGGCGGTAACCAGCGTGGGCGTCACTACCTCACGAGTAATCGATTCGCGGACCAGCGGCTCGCATGCTTGACCGTGACACCTTCACTTCGTCACGAGAGGAGACACCTGTGCCTGACTACGAAACGCTGGCCAGCCGGTACATCGACAACTGGAACGACAAGGACCCGGCCTCGCGTCGAACGGCAACCGAGACGCTGTGGGCGCAAGACGCCAGCTACATCGACCCCCTGATCGAGGTGCACGGCCACGATGGGATCGAGGCGACCATCGCCGCCGTCCAGTCGCAGTTTCCGTCCTTGCGGTTCCGTCTGACAGGACCGGTGGATGGCCATCACAACCAGTGCCGGTTCGGGTGGGAGCTCGGACCTGAACAACTCGGAAAAGAAGAAGGCGACGCGCCGGTCGCCGGTTTCGACGTCGCCGTGCTGACATCCGACGGCACGCGGCTGCAGACCGTTCTCGGCTTCCTCGACCGGGTTCCTGCCACCTGAGCCGGCCAGACTTGACATCGGCCATCGGTAAGTGTTAACTAACCGTTAGTGGCTGCTTACCAGTATGACGGGATGAGCGCGTTGGGCGATCCCACCCGGCGGGCGATCTTCGAGCTGCTGGCTGACGGCCCTCGTCCGGTCGGTGAGATCGCCCGGGATCTCCCGGTCACCAGGCCGGCGGTCTCCCAGCACCTGAAGGTGCTCAAGGAGGCGGGCCTGGTGACCGACCGTCAGATCGGCACCCGGCGTCTTTACCAGCTGGACCCGGAAGGAGTCGGTGCCCTGCGCGCCTACCTCGACCGGTTTTGGAATCGTGCTCTGAGGGCGTTCAAGGCGGCCGCGGAGCAGCTACCACAGGAGGAGCAATGAGCACGCAGATCGCCCCGACAGCCGTACATTCTTCAATCGTCGTCGACGCTCCGATCGAGCGGGCGTTCTCGGTTTTCACCGATGGCATCAGCACCTGGTGGCCACCGGAGCATCACATCCTGCAGGCAGAGCTGGCCGAGACGGTCTTCGAGCCTCGCGAGGGCGGTTACGTGTACGACCGCGGTGTCGATGGCAGCGAGTGCCGGTGGGCCCGGGTGCTGGTCTATGCACCGCCCGGCCGGGTGGTGTTCAGCTGGAACGTCAGCCCGCAATGGCAACTCGAGTCCAACCCGGAACAGACCAGCGAGGTGGAGATCCGCTTCGCGGCCGAAGGTCCGGCCCGAACCAGGGTGGAGCTCGAGCACCGCAACCTGGACCGCCATGGTGAAGGCTGGCAGCAGATGCGCGACGCGGTCGGCTCACCCGACGGGTGGGCGGTCGGGATGCGCCGGTTCGCCGAACGCGTCAAGCGCTGAACCGCCCCATCCGAAGGCGAACGCCCCGTAGCCGACGACGCGATCCCGGGGGCCCGCCGTGTCCCCGGAGTTGCGGAGATCGAGCAGCCGGACAGCTAGGCCCCGACCGGCGGCGAATGCCACCAGACCTTGCAGGGCAGAGACGCCACACGCCGACCGGGGACCGAGCTCGTCGGCCCGGCCCCGGACCACGGCCGACGCGGTCGCCTCGTCAAGCTCCATCGCCGTCCGGTAGTCGTGATAGTGGCTCAAGTCGGTGCTCACCACGAGGACGATGGCGGGGTCGTCCCAGACGTACTCCAGCAGCCTGACGACGAAGGAAGAAGCATCCGGCCCGGCCAGGAGCGGTACCACCGGGACATCGCCCAGCAGGACCTGCAGGAAGGGAAGCTGGACCTCCAGGCTGTGCTCGGGCCGGTGGGGCCGGTCGTCGATGGCAACCAGCCCGGTTCCGACGAGCGCGTCACGGAGCTGGATGTCGGTCGCGGCCGGGCCGAGCGGGGTGGCAAAGGCCTCGGCGCTCGAGGCCGCCAGGGTGGCGACCGGCGCCATGTGCGCCGGCCCGAGCAACACGACCCGTTCGACCGGGACGGCACTCCCCGTCAGGCTCACGTAAGCGGTCGCGGCCACGTCGCCTGAGTACACGTACCCGGCGTGGGGAGCGACGATCGCTCGGGGCCTCGACGGCGGCTCGGGCCCCGGCGCTCGTTCCGAGGCCTGAGCCAGGGCGCCGGCCACCCAATCCCGAAGGACACCAGGGTCGGCGGGATAAAAGCTGCCCGCCACCACCGGGGCCCGCACCTCTCGGTCGCTCACGACCGCGTCTTGGCCAGCCTGACGCTCAACCGGCGGGGACCCCAATCCCCGGGGGGACCATCAAAGACGCCCGGCACTTGCGTGCGACACGACAGGCAACGCCCCTCAGCGTCAAGCCGGTACTCGCCCAGCTGATACCAGTCCCGCTCCACGACCCGGGCACCACAACCGGGGCAGTAGGTGCTCGAGCCGGCGGCGTCGTGAACGTTGCCGGTGTAGACGAACCGCAGGCCGTTCCCGAGCGCGATTCGCCTCGCCCGGCTCAGCGTCGCCGGCGGGGTCGGCGGACGGTCGAGAAGTTTGAAGTCGGGGTGAAAGGCCGTGAAGTGGAGTGGCATGTCCGTGCCCAGTTCGGCTGCAATCCATCCGGTCTCCGCATCGATCTCGGCGTCGGAATCGTTCATGCCCGGGATCAGCAGAGTGGTGATCTCGAACCAGACCGGCGTCTCGTGGCGCAGGTAGCGCAAGGTGTCGAGTACGGCGTCGAGGTGGCCGCCGCAGGTGTGCCGGTAAAAGTCGTCGCCAAATGCCTTGAGGTCGACGTTGGCCGCATCCAGGTGGCGGTAGAACTCGGCCCGCGGACCCGGGCACTGGTAACCGGCTGTCACCGCCACCGTTTTGATGCCGCGCTCCCGGCAGGCGTCGGCCACGTCGATCGCGTACTCGAGGAAGATAACTGGGTCGTTGTAGGTGAACGCCACGCTGCGGCACCCATGGCGCAGCGCGGCCTCGGCGATCTGCGCCGGCGACGCCGCATCGGCGAGGACGTCGACCTGCTTCGACTTCGAGATGTCCCAGTTCTGGCAGAACCGGCAGGCCAGGTTGCAGCCGGCGGTGCCGAACGAGAGCACGGACGTGCCCGGGAGGAAGTGGTTGAGCGGCTTCTTCTCGATCGGGTCGACGCAGAACCCCGACGAGCGCCCGTACGTCGTGAGCACGACGGCGCCGTCCTCGACGCCCCGTACGAAGCACATCCCGCGCTGGCCTTCACGCATCTTGCAGGCCCGGGGGCAGAGGTCGCACTGCACCCGGCCGTCGGGCAGCGCATGCCAGTAGGCGGTCGGGACGGTGCTCGCCGCGACGTCGATGCCAGTCGTGCGTCCAGCGTACGCGTGGGGACGGGCGGCCTGTGCGGCCCGGCGTCGTTACATTGGCGCCCGTGCGAGC
>JBPYFF010000505.1:0-2577 GCA_051984455.1 Acidimicrobiales bacterium
GGGGTCGTCGGCGGCCGCGGCAGCCGTGAGCGCCTGGCCGACCGCCTCCCACACCCGTTCGGCGTCGCCAGCCGAGTACACCGACAGCGTGCGCTGGGCCAGGCCCGGGATGTCGAAGTCGTCGGGCCGGCTGCCGAGCGCAAGCACCAGCCGCCGCCAGGCGATCGGCCCGGCCCCGGTCAGCAGCCGCCTGCCGTCCAGGTCGAAACCAGTGATCTCGTCCTGCACGAAGCGGACCCGCTCGGCCAGCACGTCCTGGAGCGGGATGCGTACCGCGTCGGCGGCGCGGGTGCCGCCCGCGACGCGCGGCAGCTCGGTGATCACCTGGTGGTAGTCGTGCCGGTCGACCAGGGTCACCCCCACCGAAGGATGGCTGCGCAGCTTGGCCGCCAGCCGCAAGGCGACATGCAACCCGGCGTAGCCCGCGCCGGCGATCACAATCGGCCCGCTGTCCTCGGCGGTGGCTGGATTCACGGCGTTCTCCACGGTATTGCTCCTTCCTCGGGGCTGGATACTGCCTGCCAGCAGGCATTCTTCGGTTACTCCCAGGACCTGTACCCGGCGGCCCGGTCACGGGCACGCCCGACCGGTCAGTTGACCGGGCACCGATGACTTCCGGGCGGCCAGTGGCGTCTGAAGCACTAGAGACTGGTCACAGACGCCGTTCCCTAGCAAGTACGGTCCCCAGACGATCCGAGACCACGGAGTTTTGATCATGCGGAAGCTGATAGCGACAGTGTTCAACTACTCCCTCGACGGCCTTCTCGCCGACGAGGGCACCGAGTTCTGGAAGTTCTGCTTCGACATGCCCGAAATCCGTCAGCCCGACGATCCGGCGCACCTCGACTTTGTCCAGAGCGCGTACGCGCACGTCATGGGCCGCGTCTCCTACGAGGCCATCGCCGAGGCCATGACAACCACCGACCATCCGTTCGCCGGCATCCTGACCGCCGGGCGCAAGGTCGTCTTCTCCAGGACCCTGAAGACGGCCGACTGGGCCAACACCACCATCGCCGCTGGTGACACGACAGAAGAGATCGACAAGCTCAGGCGAGGTGGCGACGGGTACATCGTGGTGTGGGGCGGCGTCAGCCTCTTTCGGTCGCTCATGCAACTCGACCTGATCGACGAGCTCCACGTGAGCTTGTTCCCCTACATCGCGGGCGAGGGCACCCGCCTGTTCGACGGCGTCCCCAAGTCCTACCAGCTCGACCTGGTCTCCAGCACCGCCTCTAGCAGCGGGAGGGTAGAGCTGCAATACCGGCGACACCGCTAAGCCAGCGGCCGAAGCGCATAGGCCGATGGACTTGGCCCACTACTCGGTGATACCGTATAGCGGTACTCAGTAGTACGGAGTACCGGAAGAACCGAGGACCCGCGATGGACGACCTGACGGAGATGCTGAAGGGCACGCTTGAGGGCTGCGTGCTCGAAATCATCGGCAGCGAGGAGACCTACGGCTACGCCATCACGCGTCGACTGAACGAACTCGGCTTCACCGACGTCGTCGAGGGGACGGTCTACACCATCTTGCTGCGCCTGGAGAAGAACGGGCTGGTCCAGGTGACGAAACGACCATCGGGAGTGGGTCCGCCGCGCAAGTTCTATGCGCTCAACGACGCGGGGCGCGAAGAACTCGCGACGTTCTGGGCGAAATGGGAGTACCTCTCATCACGAATCGGCAAGCTCAGGGAGGGCGGGAGATGAACTTCTGGGAGACCATGACAGGCAGCGATCTCACCAGGGAGTGGAAGGCATTCGAAGCCCGGGCCGAGGCATTGCCGGCCGACCACCAGGCGGCGTGGGATCAGATCAAGGCTCACCTCTTTCCCTACGCGGGCTTCACGGGTCGCAATCTGATGCCGATCCTCGACGGCGCCCTAGGGCTACTCGAGGAAACTGCGGCGGATGGGCAGAGCATTCAGGAGGTGCTAGGCGACGACATCAAGGGCTTCTGCGCGGCGCTGGCCAGCGGAGAAGAGGCTCGGACCTATCGCGACCGGTGGCGCGAGCGGTTGAACAGGAAGGTCGCAAGGAAATTGGGCCAGCTAGGGGGCTGACGTGGGCATCCAAGACATCATCGAGGGCAAGAAGCAGTGGCGGGCCCACATGGCGCGGGTCAAGGCGCTCCCGCCGGACTACCAGATCGTCTACAAGGAGATGCAGAGGTACCTCTTCAAGGTCGGGGCTGACGGACGCGTGATCTCAGGGATTGTCGATTTCTTCGAAGAGGGTGCCGCGGACGGCAAGGGAGTCCTGGAACTCATCGGCAACGACGTGGCTGCCTTCTGCGACGACCTGGTCAAGGACTCGCGCGCCTGCGCGGATAGGTAACACCCGCCGTAGGGTCTTGCAATGCGCATCCCATGGCGAACGCGGGGAGTATGAGAGCCTCGATGACCGGCCCTGATCCTTCTGCGCAGTTGAGGGAACTGAGGTGTACGGGGAAACGCGTGCGTCGTTTACACGCGGGGTGGGCCGGGGAGGCTAGGTTCTGTTTCCCACTGCGTCCGCCAAGCCGTGGAGGCGCAATGACAGACAATCTCGACCAGGCAAATCGCCTCCTCCACGAAGTGG
>JBPYFF010000506.1:0-5192 GCA_051984455.1 Acidimicrobiales bacterium
TTGAGCAAATGGCATATGACGCCCTGGCATATGTCACTGCGATGGGCCTGGACCAAGTCGATCTCCTGGGGTATTCGATCGGCAGCTTCGTTGCCCAAGACATGGCGCTCATCCGGCCCAACCTGCTCCACAGGCTCGTGTTGGCATCCTCGGCACCGAAAGGGGCAGTCGGGATGCACGGTTGGGCACCCGAGGTTATCGACGGCGTCGGAAAGCCTGGCACCGACCCGGAGGGCTACCTGCGGGTCTTTTACACCCAGACCTCCAGCAGCGGGGACGCCGGGCGTAAGTCGCTGGAGCGGTTATTCGCCAGGCAGGCCGACCGGGACGCACCGACGACCTGGGAGACACGATTGGCCCAGTACGACGCCGTGTGCGCCTGGGGCATCCCGAACCACTCTCTCCTACAGAGACTCGAGGCAATCACAGCCCCGGTACTGGTAGCAAACGGCGACAGCGACCCGATGGTGCTGCCCCGGTACTCGTACCTGCTCGCGGGCCTGATCCCAGACGCGCGACTCAAGGTGTACTCAGACGCAGCGCATGGGTTCTTGTTCCAGTACCACGATGAGTTCGCTGCCGACGTTCATGCCTTCCTTGGGAGCTGATCTCCATATCTGTGGCTGAAGGAACCAGCTGACGCGCCATCCTGTGGTGCTTGGCGGCGTCGCCGTGCAAGACTTCTGCAGGTCACGGACATTGATCGGCAGGTTTCTCATGGGGTCATCCGTTACGGGCGCGTCCGGGAACTCTCCGAGCTCGGCAAGCGGTCAGGGGAATCCTCACAACTACGGATCTGATATCTACACCGAAGCTGACCGCGACAGCGATACCCTCAGCCATCTGGGACCCCTCCGTCCCCTGGCCGGTCTATGGAGCGGCGCCGACGGGACCGATGTTCATCCCATAGGCCCGGGGTCGGACATCACCGGCCCCGTCGTCGACGGCGACGAGCACAACGCGTTCGTCGAACACTACGAGCTGCAACCGATCGACCCACAGACCAACGGACCCCAGTTGTTCTACGGTCTGCGCTATCACACTCACATCGTCAAACCAGGTGAAGTCGAGACCTTCCACGACCAGGTCGGCTACTGGCTCTGGGAGCCCGCAGCCCGCACCGTTGTCCACACACTGGCTATCCCCCGCGGTCTGGTGCTCCTGGCGGCGGGCACGGCCGATCCCAGCGCGACAGAGTTCGAGGTCAGTGCGACACTCGGCGCCCAACTGTACGGCATCCTGTCGAACCCCTTCCTCGACTCAGCCTTCCAAACCGTCAGCTTTCATATGCGCGTCACTGTGAACGACGACGGCACCTGGTCTTACGAGGAGCACACGGTGCTGCGCCTTCCCGACCGTCAAGGTCTGGTCGACCACATCGACCGCAACACACTCAGGCGGATCGGCGACCCGACACCAAACCCGCTCGCGGCAGTATCCGACCACACCCGGTAAGACACGGACTCAGGCCGGGATGATTCGGCGGACCGCGACGAGCTGCTTCGCCCACCCCGAGATGTTGGTCAACTCGACGGTCGCACCGGTATGGGGCGCATCGACGACGATGTTGCTACCGATGTACATGCCAACGTGGCCCGGCAACCCGCCCGGACCGGGGTCGGCTCCCTCGGTGAAGAGCAAATCCCCGGGAGCGAGCTGACTGAGATCGTAAACCGGCTGGCCGGCGAAGACCTGGTCGTACGTGATGCGCGGGAGGAAGATGCCGGCGGCCTCGTACGCCTGCATCACTAGCCCGGAACAGTCGTAGCCGGCCGGGCCAATGCCACCCCAGATGTACGGCTTGCCCAGTTGAGCGACCGCGTAATTGATGGCGGTCAGGACCGGCTGCGGCGTCCCGGCAGGAACAGCGAATCCGGCCGGGAGGCCGACTGCGACTTGACTGGCATTGTCGGCGTTGGTACACGCGCCCGAGCCACTGAGCCCGGCCACAAGTTGGGTCGCCACTTGGACCCACCGGTTGTAGAGATCGGGGAAAGCTGATCGTTCGACGGCCTGGGCTGCGTCACCCGGCGATAGCGATTGCCAGTCCGGCGTGGCCAGAAGGTGGGTGAAAAACTGCGTGGTCGCATACACCGGGTCGAGGATCTGGGCTGGGCTGCCCCAGCCTTGCGACGGTCGTTCCTGAAACAGTCCGACTGAGTCGCGATCACCGCCCGGAATGTTCGTCAAGCCGGATTCTTGAAACGCGGCGTCAACAGCGTCGACCGCCCCAGCGGCGCCGGCGCCAGTTTGCCGAGCGACAGCAACGATGATCGATGCGTTGGCAGCCTGCTCGGTGTTGAGGGTCCCTCCATCCGGCAGCGCCGACCCGACGGGGAGCGCGCCGCACAGCGCGGCGGGGCCGTTCGAGACCGGTGGCTTGAGCGCGATTCCGAAGAGCGAAAGGGTGATGAAAAGTGCTGCGGTGGCGAGAGGCGCTGTGGTCTTAAGGAGCCGTGCCAATCGCGATGATTCCAAGGCGTCCCAAGGCGCCACGGGATCGCTCCTCTCGCAAATGACTCACCGAAGTATCCACTATGACCGGGAAAAATTGTGGGACGATGCGATTGGTGGCTCAGCGGAGTCGCCGGATGACCGAATGAGGTACTGCCGTAGAAGAAAGGTGAACATACGTGGTCAGCTTTGCTTCCCATGTGTTCGCGTCCTCGGCCTCCTTTCTAGCGGTTGACCCGGTTTCCCCCACCTCCTCAGGTTTACCGGGTGTTAACGGTCTGCACACTTTGATGGGTTGGTTGATGTTTCTCGCGCTCACTCTTTGCGGCGCTTCCGCAATCTTTAGCGGGGCAACATTGGCATATGCCCATCACACGGCTCGGCCCGATCTGGCGGTCCGAGCCACGGTGGGGATGGTCTGGGCTCTGGCGAGCGCGTTTCTCATCGGAATCGCTATCCCCTTAGTGAATGCGTTCTACGGCCTGGGATAGACCGTGGCGCGCCACTGGAAGGTCGTCGCGGCGATCCTGGTGGCAGCTGTTGCTTACGGGTTAGCCGTGACCATCGGCGGGTCGCATCGAGCCGGTCACGCCCCGTTGGTTCAGAGCTCGCGGCCACCGTCCAGACGGCCAGCCCCGCCCGGCCAGCTTCACCCGGCGCCAAGCGCCGGCAGTGAAGGCGCTGGGGTGGCCACGCCGGGCGGAGACGGATCATTGCCGGCGGGAGCGTGGTCGCTGCCTGGCCCGAGTCGGTATGAAGGTGTGGCCGGGGTCGGATACTCCAGGACCACGCTCGGCGCCGTCGGCCTCGGCTACTCAGCTCTGGCCGCCCGCTTCACCACTGACCCCGACATTGCTGTCTCGGTGGTGCGGGCGACCGTGATGTCGCCGACCCCGACGTTCCTTCAGGCCGTCGCCCAGGGCACACAGGCGCTTCGGACCCGGTTCGGGCTGGCACCGATGGGGCCAACCCCGACGACGATCGGCCTGAGCCTGATCGGCTGCCGGGTTGCCTCAGCCTCGGGATCACGGGTGGTCGCCGGCTACGAGGGGACATTGAGCGTTGAGGGTGGTTCAGTGCAAGGAACGACGGCCGACGTGTCGGTCGCGATCATTCTTGAATGGGACGGGGGCGATTGGAAGATCGACCCGACGGCCGACCTGCCGACGCCAACGATCGACTTTCCCACCAGCTCGGACGCGACCACCCCCGAGGGTTGGCACGTGTGCACCGAGGCCTGAGCGTGTGTGATCCGCTCACTGACCCCAGCTGCGTCGTCAAGTCCGTGGTCAGTGGCGTTTCCGGTTCCATCTTTGACCAGCTCACCAAGTGGTGGAGCGACGCCTTCTCGTCGATGACGAGCGCGTTTTCAAAGGCCTTCTTACAGGCGGGTGACATTTCGATTAACCAGCTCCAATCCAGCGGTCTTTGGCGGCTGGAGGTCGGAGTAGGCGCCACCATTGCGGCCGGTCTGATGATCTGGGCCGGAGCCCGCTCGGCCTGGACGCGCAGCGGAGACCCCATTGCCGCCGGGTTGATCGGCGCCATCAAGGCGGTGTTCGCGACCGCGATGGTGTTCGTCATCGTGACTGCGCTGCTCGGTATTGCCGACGCTCTTACTCAGGCGGTGATCAATGCCTCGGCGGGCGACAGCAGCGCGTTTGCGACCAAGGTCGGTCAGTTGGCCAGCATCAGCGGACTGGGCGGCGTGTCGGGGGCGCTGGTGTTCCTGTTTGCCGTCCTGGGCGTTTTGATCACCACGGTGCTGTGGGCGGAGATGCTGATCCGCGCTGCCGGGATCGTCATCGTGACCGTATCGACCCCTGTCGGCGCCGCCGGGCTGGTCTCGCCCCGCACGGCCGGATGGTGGCGAAGACTGGTCAGCGCCGAGATCGCGCTCATCTTTGTCAAGCCCATCGTCGCGCTCGTCCTTGCCATCGGTTTCACCGTCTCCCACGACAGCACCGGCATTCAAGGTGCGCTCGTGGGCTTTATGGTCCTCGCTGCGGCCGCCCTGGCGTGGCCGGTCGTCGGCCGGATGTTCACCTTCTTCGAAGGGCAGTTCGCCATCGGTGGGATGGCTGCCGCCTTCGGTGTGGCCGAAGGCGTGGCCGGCCGCTTCAGCGGTGGTCGGAGCAACGGAACCCAGCCGTTTTGGCAATCGATGGAACAAGCCTCGTCCCGCACGGGTGGGCCGAACGGCGCCTCTGGGCTCGGAACAGGTGAAGGCGTCGCCGAAGTTGGCGCGACAGCGTCGCGTGTTGCTAGCGGCCTGGGTTCCGCCGCAGCCAGAGTGGGTGGACCACCGGCGGGCGCAAACCCCGCTCAAACCCAGGCAGATGGGCGGGCAACGACGGGCGCAGCCACTGCCGCGGCCGGCGCGGCCGTTGGAGCAGGAGGCGTGATGACGCTGGCCGGCCTGGGCAAACAGGCCGCCACTAAGGCGGTAGACGCGCCTGGCCAAATGCTGAGCCGGGCCGGCGACATGGCTGGCATTGAGGGTCGCGCGCCTGCGGCGCCGGAGGACCTGTGGACAAGGGGGGCGCTGGAGCCGGCCGAACGGCCGGCAGAAGGCGAGCAGGAAGGAACATAGTGTCGGCTTCGAACACCAACGGGACCTATAGCGGCTGGCAAAGAGAGAAGGGCGGAGCCTTCTTTGGCCTGGACGGGACCCAGACAGTCTTTGTCGGGCTGGCCGCGGTGATGGTGCTTGTGCCGCTGCTGACGCACTCCTGGCC
>JBPYFF010000507.1:0-3086 GCA_051984455.1 Acidimicrobiales bacterium
CATCGGCGACACCAACAACAACCGGATCCGCCGGGTGCAGGGTGGCCCGCCGCCCAACATCCCCGAGACGCCTTTCAACGTCGCATTGCTGCCATTAAGCGCACTCGTCCTGCTGGGGGGCGGTGGCTTCCTGATTCTTCGCCGGCGCCGGCGTAGCTCGGGCGTGGCCACCGCGTGACACTGGCCGTCGCGGAAACTCACCGGGCCAGCGGTTTCCGCCGCTGGCCCGGAGCTTTTTTTTCTCGCCTCTCCTCTCGTGCTAGCCGGCCCGGCATACGCCAGAGGGCGAGGTGACCACGGGCCTCATCCGGCGGCGGATACCCACCGTCCTTCGGGCGATGGCGGCCCTCGCCATCGTTGCGGGCGCGGTCTGCGTCAACGTCACGGTCCTGAAAGCGCTGTCGTCGACCTCCAGTACTCGACACGTGGCTGTTCATAGCGCTGTCCGGCAAGGACAGGGCACTCCCACGAGCGTCACGACGGCGAAGAGGTCGACCCCGGGCGCGGCCGAGACGTCGACCACTTCCAGCCCATCAGCGACGTCGACCGCATCGGCCGCGACAACCGCGCCGGCACCCTCGGCGGGAGCAGCAACGGCGGCGCAACCTTCCACGCCGCTCGGACCCTCCGCTGCCCGGCAGCCTCCGACCGCGCCGGCCACCAAGCACGCGACGACCACAACTTCTACGCCTGGCTCGACTTCGACGACCACGCCTCAACCTGCCTCCGGCTTCGTTGCCGCCTCAGGGACCAGCCTCATGCTTGCCGGCAAGCCCTGGAAGTTCGTCGGGTACAACGTGCCCTGCACCCAGCCGTTTGGGCTCCCCGCGGACCAGCAGACCTTTTTCTTCCGCTCCATCGCAAGCGGCTCTCACGCCAATGCCATCCGGGTGTGGATGTTCCAGAGCGATGGCGGACCGGGCAACTGGGGGCCCCTCGATCAACTGGTCGCGTCGGCCAAAGCAGCCGGTCTCCGAGTCATCCCCGCCCTGACCAACGAATGGAATACGTGCGAGAGCGCTTCGGCCGCGCCGGGCTCACAGAAGACATTGGCGTGGTACCAGGGGGGATACAAGCAGGCGGGCGACGGCTACCCGCTGGCGTTCCGCGACTTCGCCATCCAGGTGGCGGCCCACTTCGCCAACGAGCCGACCGTCGCCTTCTGGCAACTGGTCAACGAGGCCACCGCCCCAACGCTCGACGCCAACGGCCAGCTGAGCTGCGACGAGACGCAGGCCAGCCAGGCCTTGCGCGGCTTCGCCGACGACATGGCCGGCGCCATTCACGCCGTCGACCCCAACCACCTGGTCAACCTCGGGACCCTTGGAGGCAACGACTGCGGCACCGCCGGCACGGACTACGCCTACGTGCACGCCGGCGCGGTGGACCTCTGCGAATACCACGACTACGGCGACCCGTTTAATACCCTCTACCAGGGCCAGCCGGGTGGACTGGCCGACCGCCTCCACGAGTGCCAGACCCTCGCAGGTGGTGGCAAGCCCCTGTTTGTGGGCGAATCGGGCATCGTGGCCAACGTGCAGCCGGCCCCGACACCCACGCCGGCCCCGTGTGCCGCCTGGCCAAACTGCACGCCACCGGCCACCTTCGCCAGTCTCAACCTGAGGGCGTCGCTCTACAAAGCCAAGATCACCGCCGCCTTCAACGCCGGCATCGCCGGGTATCAGATCTGGTTCAAGCAGAGCTACTCCAGCGCCGCCAACGATCCGTTCGCGATCGGGAGCGGCGATCCAACCGAGAGCATGATGGCCTCCATCCCTCAGGCTGATCCCAGCGCCTCGGTTCCCGAGACGGGGACGGCTGTCCTCCTGCCGGCCAGCGCCGCGGCCGTGGTCGTGGTTGTCCTCGGCGGGATGGCATGGAAGCGACGCAAGGTTGGCGGCCGGCCCGTCGAGCCGCTCTAGCCCGGATTTCTCTCCCGGCTGTCCTGGGTACCATCACTGGCGATGCAGCGGAGATCGCCGGACGACCTGGCCGCTACCGCGGAGGCGGCCGCAGACCGCGTCACCCGGGCCGCCAATGAGATAGCTGCCCGGTTCGCGGCGGTGGCGCAAGAAATCTTCGATGTCCGGGCCCGGGTCAGCCAGACGGCTGGCGACGTGCTGGTCACCGGCCAAGAGTGGATGGGTTCGGAGCACGACGGGCTGGCCGGTGGACCGCACACCGCCCGCCTGCGCGCCCTTCGTGACCAACTCGCACAGGCGGTGGCGGCCTGGGAACCGTCGCATGCCCCGCCTGAGGGGGCGATAACAGGCGGCTTTTCTACCGCGGGCCGCTCCCCGGAACCACTTCCACCTCGGTCCGGTCGCGACTATGACTACTTCTCTGACCTGCGCCAGCTGCTTGACGGGCCGAACACCGAAACTTCCGGTCTACCGCCAGCGTGACGTAATGGAAGTGCGCACCCGGGCGCGTTCAGCGTCCAACCGGTCAGCGACAGCGCGCTGAATCGCGGCCAGCGACTCTTCCAGCTGCGCGAAGTCAGCAGCCAGGGCGTCGCCCAGGGCCTTGAGTTCCTCCAGCCCCTCGTGGCAACGCTCGCGGTCCTCGGCCGAGACCGCCGCGACCACCCGGTCGGCCGCGCCGAGCAGAGGACGCAACAACTCCGCCACGGTTGCACCGATGGCGAGCACAGCAGCATCGGCGTGAGAAACCACTTCGTCGAGCTCCGCCGCGGCAGCGGACAACGTCTGGACGACCGGATCCGCCCTCGGCCGCGGGGAGAAGATAACGCCGGGCGCTCGATCATCCTGTGGTTGCTTAGGCGACGGCACCGACCTGCTCTTCTGCGGGCGTCGGTGCTTCGGACCGGATGTCCAGCCCGTGCCTTGTCTTCTCCCAGAACGTCGGGGCCAGCAGCAACTGCAGAACAGCCTTTGCCGCTGCGATGGACATCATGACCCAGTACAACGGGACCAGGACGGCCGCCCAGTAAAGCTCGACGCGCTTCATGGTCCGGCAGGTGATCACCGTCAGATAGGCGATGGCGAAATTACCTAGAGACCAGCACAGCAGTCCGACGTAGAACACCGGAGCAGGGAAAGTGGCCTTGATGAAGTTGGGGTGGC
>JBPYFF010000508.1:0-2737 GCA_051984455.1 Acidimicrobiales bacterium
TCGTCCCGGAGCTGTTTGAAGACCGGGTAGGGGTCGGCGTTGATGTCGACGTCATAAGGGTCGTAGTACAGCTCAGACACGGTGGGTCTCCTTGAGTAGGGCGATGATCCGCTCCGGGCTGGGCGGAAGCCCGGTCACGGTCACGCCGAAGGGCGAGAGGGCGTCGGCCACGGCGTTTACGACGGCGGGCGGAGCACCGATCGCGCCTCCTTCTCCCACGCCCTTGTAGCCGCCCGGGCCGGGGCTCGGGGTTTCTACATGCACGTATTCAATGGGAGGGATCTCGACCGGGCTCGGCACCAGGTAGTCCGCCAGTGTGGTTGCCAGCGGATTGCCCTCGTCGTCGTAGGCGAGGTGCTCATACAGGACCCCGCCGATGCCCTGGGCAACGCCCCCGGCGATCTGACCTTCCACCACGTTGGGGTTGATCATGGGGCCGCAGTCCTCACCCACGATGTACCGGAGCAGTCGCACCCGGCCCGTTTCCACATCGACCTCACACGTGCAGATGTGCGTCGCGTTCACCCATATGGACAGGCTGGATGAGGTGTACCGGGCACTGGCTTCGAGGCCGGCGGGCATGCCGGCCGGCAGCGCTTGCGGCTGGAAGTACGCCAGGTTGGCGATCTCCACCAGCGAGACGCCGGCCGACGGACTACCCCGCACGGTGGCCCGACTCTCGGAGAGCTCGATGTCATCGATGGCAGCCTCCAGTCGGTGGGCGGCGATGGCGGCGATGCGGTCCCGGAGGATGGCGGCCGTCTCCCCGATCGCGCCTGCGGTCATGGAGCCGCTGCGGCTGCCGGCCGTGCCTGCGCCAAAGCCGGTCACCGCGGTGTCGCCCTGCACGGTGTGCACGTCCTCTATCCGGGCCCCGAGCGCGTCCGCCGTGAGCTGGACGACTGTGGTCTCGATGCTGTTGCCGCACGAGCCGCCGGCGATATAGACGTTGACCCGGCCCGATGGCTCGATCCGGATGGTGGCGCCCTCGGTCCCATAGGCGCCGTAGCCGGGCGTCGACGGTTCAACGTAGTTGGACACGCCGACTCCGAGGTAGCGGCCGGCAGCACGGGCGTCCAGCTGTTGAGCCCGGAACGCGTCGTAGTCGAGCGCCGCCAGCGCGTGCTCAAAGGTCTCGAGCGGAGAGATGCAGTCATAGGTCATCCCGTTGGGGTTCAAGTACGGCAGCTCGTCTCGGCGCAACAGATTGCGCCTGCGCAGCTCGACCGGGTCGAGGCCCATGCGTCGAGCCGCGACGTCGAGCAGCACTTCCCGGCAGAGGGACTCGAACTGCCACGGCCCCCGGTAGGCAGAACGGCCGACGCTATTGGTGTAGATCGTCCTGACCGAGAAGCCGCCAGCCGGTACCCGGTAGGGCCCAGGGAAAAGCATTCCGACCGCGGCGGCCGCCATGACCGGCCACGGTGTCGGATACGCCCCGCAGTCCTGGATGAAGTCGATGTGAGCGGCGACGATGCCCCCGTCGGTGTCGAACGCGAGCGTCGCCGTGCCCTGTTCCTGCCGTGACTTGCCGGCTGCCAGCAAGTTCTCGCGGCGCTCCTCGACCCACTTGATGGGGGCTCCCGCCTTCATTGCTGCCAGCATGATGCACATCTCCTCCCGCTGGACCATCACCTTCTGCCCGAAGCCGCCGCCCGTGTCCCCGGCAACGACACGGACGTGATGGTCAGGGATACCGAGAAGGCGCGAGCAAAACATGCGAACCTCGTGCGGGGCCTGAGTTGCGGCGTAGACGGTCACGTCGCCGGTCGCGGCCACGTAGTCGACAATCAGCCCTCGTCCCTCCATCGGCGCAGCCGCGCATGCTTGCTGGCAGACCGTCCCCCGGACCACGTGCGCCGCCGATCCCAGCGACTCCTCGAGCGCGGCGAGCGGTCGTCCCGCGAGCTCGGCGACGACGTTCGATCCGTGCGGAACGTGGACCAGCACATCTGCCCCTGCCGCCGTGGTGTAGTCGACCACCGCGGGCAACGGCTCATAATCGATCTCGATCAACTCGGCCGCGTCGACCGCGATGGCCCTGGTGTCGGCCACCACGATCGCAACCGGGTCGCCCACGAAGCGGACCTCTCGCTCGGCCAGCGGGGGCCGCGGTGTCTCGGGGCTGGCCGGGCCCGTCGTGGTGTGCCACTGCTCGTGGACGCCGGCGTTGAGGTCCGACCCGGTGAACACGAACCGGACTCCCGGCATCCGAAGCGCCGCCGATGGGTCGATTCCGGTTACGCGGGCGCGCGCTGCTGGGCTCCGCACGAAGCTTGCGTGGAGCATCCCCGGCAGGGCGATGTTGTCGACGTAGCGGCCGGCTCCGGCGAGCAGGCGGGCATCCTCGACCCGGTTGATGCGCGCACCAACCTGGCGGGCGCCAATCACGCGATCTGGGCGCTGCCGCCGCCGTCCAGCAAACCCACGCCAACCCCTCCCTTGCATCGCCAATATTCGTGCCAGTACAATGGCACGAAATTAGGGACGCCGGCAAGCAGGTGAGGTCCAGCCGGGGAGCAACATACTTTGACGCCGCGCTATCTCACGTGTACGGTAGGCCCTCAGCAAGGGGCGGGGGGTTCGAACGAGCATTGAACGATTCCCTCAAGGGGGTTGCACGCAGGTGAGCGGTCTGAAGGAGACGAACTTCTTTCGGGACCGATCCGTTCAGGACGATCCGTACGCCTACTTCGATGAGTTGCGCCGGCTGTCGCCCGTCTGGCAAGAGCCGCAT